>JAYUWZ010000728.1:0-14949 GCA_043753265.1 Verrucomicrobiaceae bacterium | reverse complement strand
CTCGACTGGATCCAGATTCGTCGGCCAAGCTGGCTGCGGGAAAACCAGATCCGCTTCAACGAAATATACGAGGAGCAGATGACGATGTTTGATGAGCGAAAGGAGATAGGGGTTCCTGACCCCAAGCTTGTTGCCAGCATTGCCGCCATTGAGGCAAACCCACGGCCGAATGAGGAACTGGTCGCACTGTATCTTTCCAGCCTGTCGTCGTTTCGCGACAAGGCCCTTTTCGAGCACGCTCTCGTCCGTATGGCAGAGATTGCCTGCGCGCTTGAGCGCTATAAACGCGCAAAAGCCACTTACCCGGAAAAGCAGGAGGAATTACTTCCCGGCTGGATGGCACGATTGCCCCACGACCCTTGCACAGGCTCCCCATTCATCTACCGGCGCGATCCCTCCACGGGCTTTCTGCTCTACTCGGTAGGTCTCAACGCGACCGACGATTGGGGGGTCGCATCGGGCGACGTCCGTAACGACCCCGACTGGCGCTGGTTCGCACCAGTCAAGCCGTAGCCTATCCGTTGCTGTCGCTCGCACCCCGCGCGAGATAGGCCGCCCATTCCTCCGGCAGTGGTGCGCTTTCCACGCCTGCGGCGATGCGGCCCTCGGCCTCGGGGGCAAATTTCGTGGAGGTGCCGTAAACAGTGATGACGTCGCTGGAGCCTTCCGCGCGCAGCGCGTGTGCGACGCCGGGCGGGATGACTACGCCCGCATTGTTGGGCCCGCGCTGGTCGTCGCCCTCGATGATGAAGCGCATGACACAGCGGGGAAACCCGGGGCGTTCATCCACCAGCAGCATCTCGATATTTCCCTGCACAAAAAACATCACGTCCCACTGCTCGAGCTCGTACCGGCGGAGGCTGAAGTTTGCCGGCTCATCAATGAACAATCGTCGAAACCAGGCCTCGGGAGTCGTGCCCTCAGGAATGGAAGGCGGGTGAATGTGAAACCCCTTCGCCGTGCCTGCAAACATGCGCGCCGTGGCCCATTGGCGCGGCCACATGCCGATAGCTGCGAGCGTGCCATCCTCCATGCGCGCGAGCTCGCCGAAGAAGCCCCGGTGGCGTTGCGGAAAGATGCGCCGGGAAAAAAGCTCCACCCCCGGAATCCACACCTCCGCAAGCTCCGGCCTGCGTGAGATCAATTCTCCCGCCTCGATGCCCGTGGTGGACAGGCGCTCAGCGGGACTGCGCTGCGAATAATCGCGCTGGGCCAGTTGCGCGCGGGCCTCGGGATTCAATGCGTGCCAGAGATCGGACATTTGGGGAGGAGTAGACGGGAGTTTCGGTGGGGACAACTCTGCAAACGTCCAACGCCCAACATCCAACGCTGAACGTCCAACGGAAGGCGCAGAAGTCTCCTGCCCGCCCGCGAGAAGGGTAAACTCTTAATCAAAAATTTCGAACGTCGCTTGCGCCATTGGACGTTGGATGTTGGGCGTTAAGTGTTGGACGTTTCTACCCCCTCTGCGCATACCACTTCACCGTCTCTGCCAGCCCGGCATCCACGGACACCGCGGGCTCGAAGCCCAGCTCCGCGCGTGCCTTTGAAATATCCGCGGAGGAATTGCGGATGTCGCCCTGGCGCGGTTCGCTCTTGCGCGGCTCGCGTGCCCGGAAGGCCGGGTCGATGGCTTTCAGTTTCTCGGAGATGAGGCGGTGCAGCTCGAGCAGCGTGGTGCTGCCACCCAGCGCCACATTGTACACGCCGCCCGCGGTGGCGGGCGCGGTGGCCATGCCCGCGAGGATGTTGGCCTGCACGACGTTGTCGATGTGGCAGAAGTCGCGCGTCTGCATGCCATCGCCATGCACCGTGCATTCGCCGCCGCCCACGAGCGTGGAGATCCACAGCGGCACCACGGCTGCGTAGCCGCCATGCGGATTTTGCCGCGGCCCGAAGACGTTGAAATAGCGGAGCCCCACCGTGTGCACGCCGTAGTGCTTTGCGAAAATCCACGCGTAGTGCTCATCCATCAGCTTGCTCGCGCCGTAGGGCGACATGGGCTTGCCTATGCGCTCCTCGCGTTGCGGCATGGTGGCGTCGTCGCCGTACACCGCGGCGCTCGTGGCATAAACAAAGTGCTTCACGCCCGCGTCGCGCGCGGCGATGAGCAGATTCAGCGTGCCGGTCACGTTGGTCTCGTGGCAGAAAAGCGGGTCCTCGATGCTCTCGGGCACGGAGATGAATCCCGCCTCGTGCAGCACCACATCCGCCCCTGCGCACGCCGCGCGGCACGTCACGAGTTCGGTGATGTCGGCATTGAGCAGCGAGAAGCGCTGCCACGCATCGCGCCCCACTTTATCCAGGCAGTCGTCGAGATTGCGCTGCGAGCCGGTGATGAAGTTATCCACCCCCACCACGCGCTGCCCGAGGGAGAGCAGCTTTTCCACCAGGTGGGAACCGATGAAGCCGGCACAGCCGGTCACCATCCAGTTGCGAGGCTGGGCGCGGAGAGTTTCAATCGCTTTTTCGTAGGCGGTGGACATGCGGGCGTGTGCTTACGGTGAAAGGAGCGGCGCGACAAGCGGAGTTGGATGTAAAACATTCAACGTCCAACGCCCAACGCTCAACATCCAATGGCGCAGATCGGAGCTTGGTGTGGGTATTCTTAGCATTCCCCTGTCAGAGCCTCCCTCCGACCTGCGCTTTCCGTTGGATGTTGAGCGTTGGGCGTTAAGCGTTGGACGTTTTGCATCCTCCCAATCTCCTCTCGACACTACTCCCTTTCCCCGCGCACATTTTCCGTCATGACCGAATGGATTGCCGACTACCTCGCCGCCCAGAAACGGGCGGTGGACTCCGTGAACCCCAATGATGTGGCGTTGATCATCACCACGCTGCGCGACGCGCACCGGCGGGATGCGCAGATTTTTGCCTGTGGCAATGGCGGCAATGCGGCGAACTGCTCGCACTTCGTCACCGATTTCGGCAAGAACGCCTCGGAAGCCATGGGGCAGAAATTCCGCGTGCTCACGCTGAACGACAACATCGCGTGGGTCACGGCCATCGGGAATGATTACGCCTACGAGGACGTGTACTGGCGCCAGATGGAAAACTATGCGCGCCCCGGCGATGTGCTGCTGGTGAGCAGCGTGAGCGGGAACTCGCCCAACCTCGTGCGCGTGGTGGAATGGGCGAAGAAAAAGGATGTCCGCACCATCGCGCTCGTGGGTGCCAAGCGCGGCAAGCTCGCCGAGATCGCCGACCAGGTGGTGGTCATCGACGACACGCACTATGGCCGGGTGGAGGACGTGCAGATGCACATCCTGCACATGGCGTGCTACGCGTTTGTGGAGTGCTCCGACGCGCGGAAGTAAGGCAGGCCATTGCCTCACAGGTGCGAAATCGAAAGACTCATTCCCATGACCCAGAATCTCGAACAGCAGGCCCAGACCTTCCGCGACACGTTCCGGCGCATCGCGTCGGAGATGCAGAAATTCATCGTGGGGCAAAACGACGTGATCGAGGGGGTGCTTGCGGCATTCTTCGCCGGCGGCCATGTGTTGCTGGAGGGCGTGCCCGGGCTGGGAAAGACGATGCTCGTGCGCACGCTCGGCGAGGCGGTGAACCTGCAGTTTGCGCGCATCCAGTTCACCCCCGACCTCATGCCCGCAGACATCGTGGGCACGAATCTCATCCATGAGGATGAGCAGGGACGGAAGAGCTTTCAATTCCGGCCGGGCCCGGTGTTTGCGAACCTGCTGCTGGCGGATGAAATCAACCGCGCCACGCCGAAGACGCAGAGCGCGCTGCTGGAGGCAATGCAGGAGCATCGTGTGACGGTGGGCGGCGAGACCCACAAGCTCCCGCAGCCCTTTCTGGTGCTGGCCACGCAGAACCCGCTGGAGATGGAGGGCACCTACCCCCTGCCCGAGGCACAGCTCGACCGCTTTCTTTTCAAGCTCAAGGTGCGCTACCCGAGCGCCGAGGAGCTGCACACCATCCTGGATCGCACGACGAGCACGGAGACGCCGCAGGTTCAAAAAGTGCTTGGCTCGGCGGCGGATGTCACCACCCTGCGCGAGGTGGTGCGCGGCGTTCCGCTCGTGCGGGAGGTGCAGGACTTCGCGGTAAAGCTCACGCTGGCCACGCATCCCGAGCACGCGCCGGAGGGCAGCCTCGCGAAGAAGTATGTCCGCTACGGCGCAAGCCCGCGTGGCTCGCAGGCCCTCATCCTCGGCGCGAAAATCTACGCATTGCTCGATGGCCGTTTCCACGTGGCCAAGGCGGATATCGCCAGGGTCGCGCTGGGCGCACTGAGGCACCGGGTCATCCTGAATTTCGAAGGCGAGGCGGAGGGAAAGACGAGCGACGAGGTAATCGCCGAGGCACTGAAATTGTAGCGCGGACTTCCAGTCGGCAGGGGAGGGATTGCGAGGGAGTGTCACAGCCCTGCGTTGGCCCGCCAGAGGCAAGCGAAGGGGAACACGGCACCTTGCGCTTTGTTTCGCCGGTTTGGACTTTTTTTCGTAACACTCCTTGCAGGCATTGCCATTGGCGCGGCAATGGGGCATGAGCGGGCGCACATGTCAGAACTTCGTCCGAAATCGCTTGATGCCATCCTCGAATGGTGGGCGCAGGAGCTTGGCATCAGCGGAGCGGACCTAGGGTCCACCCAGCCAGGAGTCACACTCTCCGGCAATCCGCTGCTGTCGGGAGTCTGCGCGCTGCAACGGGGGGATATCGTCCGCATCGCCGCATCGCCCGGGAAACTCGAGCCCATTCGCGACGCGATCGTGGACAAAAAGATAGCAAAGATTTTCACCCCGGAGTTTTGGAAAAAGAATCTCAAGGAACTAGCCGGCAAAATCATCGGCCCCACGGTGCTTTATTACATCGATAAGGCTGGGGAGAATTGGAAAGCCATGCCGAACCCGCACGGTTTCACGGTGCGCGGGCTGGCGGTGATGGATCAGGTCGCGTTTGCGGAATTCGCGGCCACGCTGCCCGTTAGCGAGCGGGAGTTCAGCGGGCTGGAATTTGGCCCGCAGCCGATGTGGGGCGCCTTTTCCGAAAAGAAGCTGATCGCAGTGGCCGGGTACGATGCGTGGCCGGGAAAAATCTCGCACGTATGCGCGGGAGTGCGCCCCTCCTTTCGGGGAAAGGGCCTCGGAAGGGCCGTGGTGCTGGCCGCGGTGAAGGGCGCGCTGACGCGGAAGCGGATCGTGCAGTTTCGCACGCTCGCCGGCAACGAACCGGCCATCCGCATTGCGAAATCGCTGGGCATGGAGTTTTTCGGGCAGACGATTTACGTGCGCGCCACGGATTCGCCCTGAGGCCATGAGGCTGCGTCTCGACAGGCTTTCGAAATCATTCGGTGCGCGGCGGGTGCTCGATGGCATTGGCGCGGATTTTGGGGAGAGCCGCGCGCTGGTGTTGATTGGCCCCTCCGGCGGCGGCAAGAGCACACTGCTGCGAATCATCGCCGGGCTGGAAACGCCCGATGAAGGCACCGTGGAACTCGACGGCGAGCCCGTGGATTTTTCCAATGATGCCAGCCTGCGCGCGCACAGGCTGCGGCTGGGCGTGGTGTTCCAGGCGTACAATTTATTTCCCCATCTCACCGCACTGCAAAACGTGACGCTGCCGCTGGAAAAGGTGCACGGCTTTTCGCGTGCAGAGGCGAGGGAGATTGCGGAGTCCACGCTGGGCCGTCTGGGGCTTGGCGAGCACTCGGGCAAGACGCCCGCGGAGCTCTCCGGCGGGCAAAAGCAGCGGGTGGCGATTGCGCGTGCGCTCGCCGTGAAGCCCCGGGTCCTGCTTTTCGACGAGCCAACCTCCGCGCTGGATCCCGAGATGACTGCCGAGGTGCTGGAGGTGATCGCCGAGTTGAAGAGCGAGGGGCGCGATTTGATTTTGGTCACGCACTCCATGGGATTCGCAAGGCGCGTGGGCGATGTGACGGCCTTCCTCGCGGATGGGCGCCTTCTGGAATACGGCCCCGCCGAGCGACTTTTCGCCGAGCCGCAGACACAGCAGTGCCGCGGGTTTTTGGAGCGCGTGCTGAAATACTGAGAGCAGAGTAGCGCGGACTTCCAGTCCGCCTCTGGTGGGCTGATCCGGGCAGGCTTCAAGCAATCCCTCCCGTCCGCTCTAAAAGTCTGCGCTCCTCTTCCGGATTTTTTCCCAAAGACACAGCCCGCTTTGGGCTCTCTCGCTGTGCCATGTGTCGCGTATGAAATTTCCGAGCCTTCCAATGATCGCCTGCGTTTTGCTGGCGCTGCCCGGCTTGGGCGCGCGCGCGCAGGAGAAGAAAGATCCCGCGCGGATTACGGGGGTGGTGCCGCTGGAGGTTTCGCCGGGAGCCGAGGTGACGCTGAAATTGCGCGGGCTGAAGCTGGATGGGGCGACGGAAGTGCGCCTGCCCTCGGCGCCGGGAGTGAAGGTGGAGCTGAAGGAGAAAAAGAAAGCCGACCTGCCCAATGGCGTGGAGGCAAAGGTGGCAGGTGACACGCAATGCGAGGCCGTGGTGAAGCTCCCTGCGGATCTCGCAGTGGGAATGCTGGCGGTGGAAGTAGTGATGCCCGATGCTGTGCTGAAGACCGAACTGCGCGTGATGCCTGCGGATGCGCTGGCTGAGGAAAAAGAGCCGAACAATGGATTTCGCGAGGCGCAGGAACTTTCGCCCGGCAAATGCATGCGCGGCAAGATTCGTGAGGACAAGGATGTGGACGTGTTTGCATTTACCGCACGCAAGGGCCAGCGCATGGCCATCGAGGTGCTGGCGGCGCGCGCGACCTCCATGCTCGATCCGCTGGTGACGCTGTACGACGAAGGTGGTCGCGTGCTGAAGATGGTGGATGACTCGCAAGGGCGGGACCCGGTGTTTGTTTTCGAGGCTCCGGCGGATGGACGCTTCCTGCTCGCAATCCAGGACACCGGTGATCGCGGTGGTTCGTGGCACGCCTACCAGCTCACGGTGAAGGAGGTCGCACCATGAAAATGGTCGCGTTGGTTTTATTCGCAGCCGTGGCCGCGCAGGCGGAACCGGTATCATTTTATCGGGAAGTCGCGCCGCTGCTGCGCGCGAATTGTGTCTCGTGCCACAAGCCGGGAAAGGCAAAGGGCGGTCTGGATTTGGCCACGCACGCCGCGCTGCTAAAAGGCGGCAAGGAGGGCGACACCGTCGTGGCCGGCAAGCCGGAGCACAGCACACTCGCACAAAGCATCACCGGCGACGAGCCCGAGATGCCCAAGGAGGGCGAGCCGCTGACCAAGGCGGAGGTGGCGCTCATTGCGCGCTGGATCGCCGAGGGGGCAAAAGACGACACGCCCGCGAAAATCTCGCGCGTGCCCGCGACTCCGCCCGTTTACACTTCGCTGCCCGCGGTCTCGGCGATTGCCTTTTCGCCGGATGGCACAGTGCTGGCAATTGCGGGGCATCACGAGGTGGTCCTCCGTTCCGCGGATGGCCAGCAGGTGCTTGCGCGCCTGCTCGGCGAGTCTCCGCGCATTGAATCGCTCGCCTTTTCGCCGGATGGAAAATTGCTCGCCGCATGCGGTGGGGCCTCGTCGGAATTCGGTGAGGTGCAGATTTGGGATGTGGCCGCCCGTTCGCTGGTGCGCAGCATCCGCACGAGCAACGACACCGTGTATGGCGTCTCGTTTTCGCCGGATGGCACACGCGTGGCGATTGGCTGCGCGGACAAACTGGTGCGCGCCTTTGCGGTGGCGGATGGAAAGGAAATCATGCGCTGCGACAACCACCTGGACTGGGTGTTTGCCACCGCGTGGTCGCAGGATGGCAAGCAACTCGCCACGGCCAGCCGCGACAAGGCGCTGAAGCTCATCGACGTGGCCACCGGGCACCTCATCGACGACATCAGCCGTCCGCGCGATCCCTGGCTCACGCTCGCGCGGCATCCGAAGGAAAACGTCATCGTGGCCGGGACCGACAACGGCCTCGTGAAGGCATACAAGATGGAGCCGCGCGGCGGGCGTCTCGCCGAGGGTGACGACAAGGAAAACAGCGCCGTGAAGGAACTGGATCGTCTGCCCGGCCCCGTGCACGCCATAGCGTGGAGCAGCGACGGGACCATGGTGGCGGCAGCCGGAGCCGCCGGCGAGGTGCGCTTGTGGAAATCCGCGGACTGGAAGCGGGTATGGACGGTTAAGGAAAAACTCCCGCCCCTCTTCACCATCGCTTTTTCCCCCGACGGCAGGCGCCTCGCCGTAGCCGGCGCCGATGGCCGCATACGCTTTCTCGGCACAGAAAAAGGAGAGTCTGTAGGGGAGTTTGATTCGGTGCCCCTTGGAGCGTCCAACGCCCAACGCTGAACGTCCAACATCCAATGTTTTCGTGCGGCGATCTCCCGTCGCTTGCCCCATTGGACGTTGGACGTTGGGCGTTGGATGTTGGATGTTGGATGTTGGATGTTGGATGTTGGATGTTGGGCGTTGGACGTTGGACGTTCCTAGAAATCAGTTGCCATCCCGCCGTCGCGCCTCTCTTTTGCGCTGTGCCGCAGAAACCCGCAGCCGCCATGCTTCGTGCCCATGTGCGCTCGCACAATATCAGTGTGCTTGCGGCATCGGGGGCCGCGCTGCTGTTTTCGCTCATCGGCTGGGCGGTGCTGTATGGCGTGGCGTGGTGGGTTGCGATGTTCTTTGCCACGATTGAGTCGCACGGGGAAGCGTGGCCGGGGGCGGATTTCCATTTCGGCTGCGCCGTGGCGTTTGGCGGAACGATGCTGCTGGCGGTGGTCGATTCGTTTGTGTTCCCCCACGAGGAAGTGGTGGATTCGCGGGGCTTCTTCGGGCACGTGTTCGATGTGGTGCTCTTCATCCCGCGCATCTCGCTCGCGTCGTTGCAAAATTTCTCCGCGTGGGCCCGCATCCCGCGCGCGGCGATGCCGCATGCCGTGCGGATCATCGAGCGCCTGCGCAAGGAGCAGCGCGTGCCCTTGCATGCGCTCCCGCTGGAGCTTCCGAACGACCGCCTGCGGAACACCATGCTCGCCACGCTGGGGATCACCCAGATTGTGGAGATGCGCTCGGAAAAGGGCGAGCTCGTGCTGCGCTGGAGTCCGCTGGCGCCGGAGGAATTCCGCCTAGTCACCCACGACGCTTACGACGATGCGGCGGGTATGCGGCGCGCGACGGTGCTCGAAAAGAAAGATACCCTGCCAGGTGCCCAGGAGCATCCGGCCCTCGGCGAGCGGCACGACCTCTGACGTCCGCGTGAGCACCATGCGGAGATGCGAAGGCATGTCGTCAGCACCCTCATCGGTGTGCACGAAGTAATCGGAATCCTCCGGCACCAGCCGTTCGAAGAACTCATGCAGATCCGTCCGCGCGGAGGGGTCCGCATTTTCATAAATGATGAGCGACGCACTCGTATGCTGGATGAACACCGTGGCCGTCCCCGTGCGAATCCCACTCTCGCGCACGATACGCTCCACCTCCTGTGTAATCTCAGTGGTTCCTTTGCCTCGGGTGCGAACGGAGAAGGTGGCGGTGTGTGCAGGCATTGGCTATGTATAGGCTCCCTTAATCGATCTCATTTTGAGGGAGCTTCCAGCGACTGAAAGATCCCGTTGAATTCCAAAGCATTGGGATCTCCATGAAGTTCCACGAGATCCTTCTCTCATAAAAGAGATGATGAACACCCCCCTCGCCCCGTTGTCTTCTATTTCCCATGTCGAAACCCGAGGTCGTCGAAGCACAGCTTGCCGCCTACTTCGTATATTTCGGATACTTGGTATTCGGCTTTGTGCTTCCACCGGCCCTGTTCGTCCGCATGCAGCGCTCCCGCTGGGTCCAACGGATTTTCACAAACGCGTGGGGTATCGCCCTCGTGGTGGCATACATCACGTGGTTTATCCAGATCGTGTTCCGAATCTGGACGAGTTCTATCGTCTCGCATTACAGAACGCTTGTCCTGAACTCGCAAAGCATCGATGGCGATTTCCGGCTGGCTGACGGCGTAGGAGGAAACTTGTTGTTACTGATGCTCGGTTGGATTCCTCCCATGCTCGCCCTACTTGCCGCCCGCTACGTCCCACGCATCCGGCAATGGTGCGATCAGTGACACCTCCCTTAACAGCACATGCAGGCCGGACTTGGCAAACCCAACTCTTGCCCCATAACCCGAAATCCGGTAATCTGTCCCTGTGGATGAGGAAGGATGGAAACAACGGTCGGGAATGCATCATTTGAAGCCGCAATCCGTGCGCCATCCTGACTCAAATCCGGCGCCCGCCGCGCCGATCGCCTTTATCGCACATAATCCCCTTCCTATTTGCAACCCTCAATCTTTCAGGCACTTTCACCACGGGATTATCGGCGATGAGTCATCGCCGATAATCCCCGCAGCACAAAATTACCACGAACCGGTTACGACCGTTCCTCGCACATTCATTGCATTAATCGGAAAATCTCCCACAGTGCCCGCTGTTTCACCTCACCTCCCTATGCCAGACAAGAAGCCCAGCACGCCCAAGGCACCCAAAGCATCTTCGAAAAAAGCCGCGACCAAGAAGACGGCCAATGAAGAGAACGATGCGGCCCCAGTAAAAGCCACAAAAGCAGCGAAAGCCGCAAAGGTGGTGAAAACTCCTGAGCCTGCGGAACCGACTGCGCCCGCCGTGTCCAAGTTCAAGGCGGTGCCCGGTGCCAAAGTCGTGCTGCGTGCCCGGCCCGGCGCGGGCTTTGCGGAAATCGTGAGCGTCGCTGCCGGCAAAGTGAAGCTGCGCTTTTGCACCGACACGGTGAATGGTGTGGATATCGAGGTACCCATCGACACCCTGGCCCACGCGCCGCTCCCGGCGCAGACCCGCGTGTTTCATCAAAAGGATGGAGTGGTGCGCTACGGCCGCGTCATCGCCCCCAAGGTGACCACCGGCATGCGCACCTATCTCGTGCATTTCCCCGGCGCAACCGCGCTCACCGAGATGAGCGAGGAGGAGTTTCAAGTGCGCTCCTATCTGCCGGGGGATGACCCAACCACGGTGCTCGCGGAGCTCGCGCAGGAGACTCCCTTTTTCTTCCAACAGCGCGCCGATCTCATGCGCGAACTGCTCAAGCAAAACCAGCTCGCGCACGGGTTGCCCGCGCTGCTCTCCTCAAAGGTGGAGGTGCTGCAGCATCAGGCCGAGATCGCCTCACGTGTGCTGCACGATCCCGCAATCCGCTACCTGCTCGCCGACGAAGTGGGGCTCGGCAAAACGATCGAGGCCGGGGTGATCCTGAGGCAGATTCGTCTCGATGCGCCGGACGCCCGCATCGCCGTGGTCGCGCCGGACGCCCTCACCCGCCAATGGCGCGAGGAGTTGGATTCCCGTTTCGGCCTGGATGACGTGGAGCTTTTCGAGCACAGCGCTCTTCAAAAGGACGAGGAGCTGCTGGAAGGCGATTGGGACGTGCTGGTGATCGACGAGGCGCACCGCGTGGTCGCGCTGCACGGCATGAGCGAAAACGCGGTGACCAAAAACACCCGCAAGCTCGCGCACGCCGCGAAGCATCTGCTGCTGCTCTCCGCCACACCAGTGCTCCACCACGATGCCGACCTGCTCGCGCTGCTGGAGCTGCTCGACCCGGAAAATTATTCCTCTTCAAAACTCGCTGCGTTCAAGGAGCGCACTGCGCGCCGCGTGGAGCTGGGCCGCGCCTTTCTCGCACTGCGTAGCGCCACCGTGCCCGCGCTGGTAAAGCTGCACGCGGGCAAGCTCGCCTCGCTGCTGCCCGATGACGAAACCGTGAAGGGCCTCGTGACCTCGCTGGCCACACCCGGTGCGGACGCCAAGGCCATCCAGAGCGAGCTGCATCTGCACATCAGCGAAACCTATCGCATCCATCGCCGCATGCTGCGCACCCGCCGTCGCTGGCTCGCGGGCTCGCAGAAACGCTTCGTCCGTGACGTGCAGGAGACGGTGGAAATCGAGCTCGATGAGGAACCGCACACCGAGCTCTGGGACGCCCTGGAGGAATGGCGCGAGGAAGCAAGCAAGCGCCTCGGCAAAGCCGGGGCCTCCGCCTACGTGCGCCTCGCCGAGGCCATCGCCGCCGATCCCGAAAAGCTTGGCGATCTGGTGAAAGAGATCATCAAGGAAACCAAGGCGACCGGCGACGAGGCCGACATGCTCAAGGCGCTCGTCGAAGAAAAGGGCGCATGGAAGATGTCCGAGGCCCGCCTCGATCTGCTCGCGGAGTCCCTGCGCCGCCGCGCTGCGAAGGACGGCCCGCACGGCAAATACGTGATCTTCTGCCCCACTCACCGCCTGTGCACCGATCTCGCAAAGCGCCTCCACACGCTCTTTTCCAGCACCGGCGTAAAAGTCGCGACCTCCGGAAAAGCGGGCGAGCAGGTGGGTGACCTGTTCTCGGACTTCGCGGGCGATCCCCATGCCCGTGTGCTGATCAGCGACGCCACGGGGGAGGAAGGTTTCAATCTTCAATTCGCGCGCGCGGTGTTCTTCCACGATTTGCCGTGGTCGCCCATGCGCCTGGAGCAGCGCCTCGGGCGGCTCGACCGCATCGACCGCACCGGCGCGATTCCCTGCATCGTCTTCACCACGGGCGAGGACGACACGATCGCCCTCGATGAAACATGGCGGCGCGTGCTCGCGGAGGGCTTCGGCCTTTACAAGGCGAGCATCTCCGACCTTCAGCATCTCGTGGACTCCGAGCTGCCACGCCTGCGCGAGACGGTATTCCTGGGTGGGGCCCAGGCCCTTATTGATGCCATCCCCGCACTCGCTGAGGCGGTGAGCAAGGAGCGCGCAAACATCGAGGAGCAGGACGTCATCGACGGCATGCACAGCCTTTCGCCAGACAGCCCTCTCACCCTCGATCTCGCCGCTGCAGATGCCGCCGCAGAGCAATTCGGCACCGCCTTCAGCGCCTATCTGCGCGCAAATCTCGGCCTGGAGGAACGCTGGGACGAGGAGACGAATTCCTTCATGTTCAAAATGAAGCGGGACACGAATCCGCTCATCCCCGCCGACAAGCTCGACACGCTGGCGAGCATGTTTGCCACCAAGTTCACAGTGCACCGCAGCGTCGTCATCGAGGATCTCGTGCTCGATTTCCTCCGCCCCGGCCACCCGGCGGTGGAGGGCGGCCGCGACCTGCTCTCGTGGGACGACCGGGGCCGCGCATGGGCCATGTGGCGCAGCATGCCAGGCCTCAAGGCACCCAAGCTCATCTTCCGCTCCTTCGTAAACGTCACTGCGGATTTGCGTCCCGTGGAAAAGGCACTCGCCGAGATTGAATGGGATACCGTCCGCAGCGGCGGCCTGCTCCGCCTCGTGCGGAGCTGGTTCCCGGAGCAGCTCATCGAGTTCTGGTGCGACGAGGCGGGCAACGACCCCTCCGCAAAATTCATCGAAACGTGCTCACGCCCCTACCACTACAAGATGGACCGCAACATGGGCAAAGAGCGCGCCGCCCATCTGCGCGAAAAATTCGGCGAGTCGGACTGGCGGAAAATCTGCCAGCTCGTCTCCAAGCGCGCCCTGCAAGCCGCGCGCAAGGCACCCGACTTCGTCACGGCCCGCGACCGCGCGATCAAGGAATCCACCGAGCACTTCGCCATGCTCCGCGCCCGCCTCAAGGCCCGCCAGCAGGCCGGCATCGACTCCGCCGATCAGGCAAAAGCTGAGTCAAAGCTGGAGGACACCATCTCCAAGCTCGTGGGCGATATCCTCGCCGCCCCGGTCATCACGCTCGACACCGTGGGCGCTTACATCCTCAGCGAGAAGCCCTGGTGGGACGAACCCGACTGGGACCCCGAACTGGTCTGGCGCGCCCCCAAGAAGTAAGCGCCTACTCATACACCTCATAAACCTCTGCCCCGAGCGCAAAGGTCACGCTGTTTCCCAGCGCCAGCCACTGGGCCGATTCCGGTTTCTCGGTGAGCAGGGCAAAGTAGTCGTTTGAGGCGAATTGCACGCGGTTGCGCTTGGCGTCCTGCTTCACGGCCTGCACGGCGGTGTCACTCCAGTTCGCGCCATTTTGGGCGAAGGCCTTTCCATTCACCCAGCGTGTCTGCTGCTCCACGGCATTCATGCGCTGCTGCACAGTGTTCGCGCTGCCCACCAGGCGCGCCCTTTGTGCGTACTCGTAGGCATTGCCTTGCGCCGCCGAGGGCTTCGCCGCGGAAATCACACCGCCCGTGGCGGCCTCGGATGCCGTGGAATTGCCGGAGATGAAGCCGCTGTAGCTTTCCGTCTTCGCCTGGTCGAGCGCGGGTGCCGCGGCCTGTGCATTTTTCAGCGCCTCGTTGGCGCGCCCTGCGAGCGCACCGTTGTAGCCGTCCTTGGCCTCCCGCATGTCGCTCCAGCCTTTGCGGAAGTACGTCTGCGCCTGCTGGTCGCGGTCCAGCAATTGAAAGCTGCGCGCGGCCACCGGCACGCCACGGCGCGCCTCATCCTCCACGATAAGGTAGCTCGTGTAGGGCGTGACGATGGCATAGCGCCGCGCGAGGTCCACGACTTCGTCGCGCACTTCCTTGGTTTCCCCGCGGAGACGAATCTCATCCAGCAGCCAGCCCACACGGCGCAACGCCCAGAGCTGCGCGATGAAGTCGTTGTTGGATTCATTCGTGGAAAATTTCACGCGCTGTGTCATGCGCTTCGGCACCCCGTTCAGTGTGCCTTCCATCACCACATCCCCCTCACCGTCGCCGCTGTAGCGGCCCGCGAGCACGAGCTGTTCGCCGCGGAACAAGTCAGGCAGAGGATTCGGGTAAAGCTTCGTCACCTTCACGCCTGCGGGAAACTCCAGCTTCAGGTTCGTGAGCAGCGGCTCTTTGATCTTCATGAAGAAGTTCGAGACCTTGATTTCCAGGTCCTCCTCGGGCAGCACAAACTGCGAGGCCGCCTTCGTGCGCTCGGTGATTTTGTCGAGCAGGTGGGTGTTGATATCCGTGCCGATTCCAAAGCTGAAGATGCGGGTGGTCGCCGCCTGATCGCGTGCGATTTTCGCCACGATGCGGTCCTCATTCGTTTC
>JAYUWZ010000727.1:0-3281 GCA_043753265.1 Verrucomicrobiaceae bacterium | reverse complement strand
CAGTTGGCCAAGCCGTTCGTAAAGGGGAGAGTTCAATTCCTTGAACTGCTCAACTGAGAGCCCTCCGGCGATGTACAGGTCGTAAAGCTTCTTCATCTCGCCGCGAACGGCTTCGCATTGTCTCTGGATTGCCGCCGCCCGTTCCTGATGCTCGGCAATTTTAGATTTCGAGCGGTCGAGATGTGCGGTTATTTGAGCGGTATCCGCAAGGCTCTCGGCAATGCTTCCTGTGAAAATCTCCTCAAGCACCGCAGCGCTCATCTTGTTTTTGCACTTCAGGCAGGTGTAGTTGGGACTGCGGGTGTAGACATACATCTTCCCGCCGCAGCCGCATTTGAGAAGCCCGGCAAAGATGTGCACAGGCTTCTTGCCGGGGATTCGTGCAGGCTTTGTCTGCTCCTCAAGGATAGCTGCAACCCGGTCGAATAGTTCCTCTGAGACAATGGCTGGGCATTCGGCGGAGCCCCACTCGCTTTCGGGCTTTGCTTCGCGCTTCCAGCCCCCGGCAGTGGTCACTTTGAAGAGGTTCGTTCGGTAAAGCCCTTTGGCGCTGGAGCAGCGGAGCATCCGGTCGACGTGGACATCCGTGAACTTCGTTCCGCTCCGCGAGCGGTATCCCTTCCCGTGGAGCATCTTGGCAACCACGCCTTTGCGCCGATGGGTGAGAAACAACTCGAATGCTTCGCGCCGCACTGATGCCTCTTCCGGCACAAGTACAAGATGCTTGTCTTGCCACTTGTAGCCGTAGGGGGCGAGGCCGTTAAGCGGCTTGCCCAGTTTGGCGCGGACACCGATGGAGGATTTCAGGCGGGAGGTGATTTCCTCCCGCTCCCACTGAGCTATAGCGCCCAACATTGTGTAAAAGAGCAATCCTGCGGGCGTGCTGGTATCGATCTTCTCTTCGATGGAAACGAGCGTGGCCTTGTGCTTCTCGAAATACTGCGCGAAATCGAGGAGTTCTTTGGTATTGCGCGCAAGCCGCGCGAGCTTGGAGAAAATCAGTCCCTGAATGTGACCGCGCTTCGCATCGCGGAGCATCCGCTGGCACTCCGGATGTTCCCAGACAGATTTGCCGCTGACACCCGCGAGGTCATACACTTCGACCACCGTCCAGCCGTTGAATTCCGCATACCGCTCCGCGCGGATTTTATGAACTTCGGGGCTTTCGCCCTGGGCTTGGTCTTCCGTACTGACGCGAATCCAAATTCCGACACGCTTGCCGGATTGTGTAGGAGTATTCATAAGACAGTAAAGGTTACGCGTTGGCCTTTTCGTCTCTTCCCGCATTTGATTCAAGCAGATTCACTCAAAAGCCGCCTCATTTTTTGTGCTTCGATTCCTGAGCAAATCAGCAATGACTTCGATCTCTTCCGTTTCCTTTTTTCGTCGTTCATCCGGCGACATTTCAATGTGCCGCGTCTTCACTTTCCGCCCCGCAATGACGCGCGGCTTTGGCACACCGGGCGGAATGATGTCCTTCTCCGCTTCTTCGATTTCCTGAAGCCACTTTACGAGCGATTCAGGAGACTCGAAACGCATCTTTGCGAGCATTGCGGGATCGAACGACCGTTCTGCCGCTTTAGCGATGCTTGCGCAGACATTTGGATGGGGTGAAACGGAGACGATGAAGTCCGGATTGGAGTCCGCGCATTTTCGGAGATTTTCAATCTCGTGGGCGGTGTTGGAATTGACTGCGACTTCAATCGCGATTCGACGGCGAGTAGTTTCAATCACGAGGTCAATGCGACCACCCGTAACGACACACTCTTTCACGCTGCGAAAACCGCGACGCGACGCTTCAGAAGCAAGATTGGCGACGATGAGCTGATGGTCTTCACCGCCGCGTCCCTGTCCGACCGGGCGCGGCGGTTCCGCAACAGGAGCAGCTTTTGGGGCAACTGCGAGCGGAACTGCCGGAGGGACCGGGGCTTCTTTTGGTGCTTCAGAAGCAGGTGGCGGTTCCTTTTCCGGAACCCTCTCCTTTTTTGAAGGAGCAGCTTTCGATTTCGCCCCCTGCTCTTCCATCTCCGCTTTCCGTAGCAATTCTGCTTCGATTTCGGCGCGTGGCTTTGAATACAAAGCTCGCGAATGAGCGATGGCTGCTTCGCGGATGGCAGGATCATCGTCAGCGCTCGGCTCCGGAATCCGCAGATTGAAATCGCAGTCGCTGCGCTCAACGCAGCAGATGGCATTGCCGACGCTCAAACTTTGAATGTCGCGAGCTTCAAAGTGGGCAAAACCCGAATCCAGAGCACGGGCATCAGCATCACTCACGCGGAAGGCGATGCGGGTGCAGCAGTTGGCAAGCACCGCATCCGATACGTCACGGTCGGCTGTAAGCTGGTTTAAGGACTGATGGGCGAGCACCAGCCCCACCCGATACTTGCGCGCCCCCGTGAGGATTTCCGCCATCGATGGGGTGATGAAGTTCTGGAATTCATCGATATAGCACCAGAAATCGCGGCGCTCGGATTCCTTCATGCGCTGCCGGCTCATCGCTGTTTGCTGAATCTTTGAGACGAATATCGAGCCGAGAAGGAATGCGTTTTCGCGACCGATTTGGCCTTGGGGAAGCTTGATGAGGAGGATTTTGCCGTGGTCGAGAATATCCGAGAAATCCAAGCGGTTCTCTTTCTGCGCGACCATGTAGCGGATGGGCTTGCGGGAGAGGAATTCATCAAGGCGCGTCATCACGGGCCCGATGGATTTGTTGCCGGTGAGCTGAGGGAAGGCTTGCTTCCAATAGTATACGACTTCGGGATCGGTGACGGTGTGCAGAAATCGGGCGCGATATGCGGGATCGAGCAGGAAGCGGCGAAGGTCAGCGAGCGTTCCGCCTTCGCTGCTTTCAAGGAAAGCGAGAATGGCATTCCTCAATACAGAATTCATCTGGTCGCCCCAGCTTGTCGAGAGGCGGCGGAAGATGGACACCAGATCGGAGGCGAGAAGGTTGCGCTCGAAGTCGGAATGCGCGGCGAGGATATTGAAGCCGACGGAATGCTCTTCATCGGAAGGATCGACAAGGACGACATCCTTCACTCGATGCGGAGGAATGATGCCGAGGACTTTCTCGACCAAATCTCCGTGAGGATCGAGCAAAGCGACGCCTTCTCCTCGCTCGATATCCTGCTGGAGCAGATTGAAGAGGAGCGTCGATTTGCCCGTGCCGGATGCACCGATGAGATGCACGTGGCGCACGCGATGCGATGGCGAGAGCCACACCTCCTCGGCACGCCCAGCGTGCTGGTTCGTCCCGAGAAGAAGGGAACCGGGGACTTTCA
>JAYUWZ010000726.1:0-7019 GCA_043753265.1 Verrucomicrobiaceae bacterium | reverse complement strand
ACCCGGGGACCATCCTGAAAGGCACGCTCGGAACAGTTACTCATCCAGGCAAACTGACCTCCGACATGAAGTATGCCCGCTGGTATCCCACGCAGGTCACGCTTCCTTCGAACCAGATCTTCATCTTCTCGGGCTGGGACCGCAATGAAAGCATCTACCCACAACCGACAACGATCACCAACTCCACGACCGCGATGGGTCCGTTCCTGGATCGGCCTCTGGACTACCCCGACGTGCCGGCCAACGCCGACCTGGCGGGCTTCCTCAAGGGCGGCGGCGACACCGACTTCCTGAATTCGCGCGTGAAGCAATCAGTCCCGGAAGTCTACGATGCGAAGACGGACACAACGATCGCCCTGGAAAATTCGCCGATGTTTCACAACGGTTGGTATCCGAACGGCATCGTCGTCCAGACGGGCCCTGGCCGGAACGATTGGAAAGTAGCGGTGCTCGATGGAGAGATCATCGGCAAAGTGCCGGGAAATCACAAGCCCGCAAGCACCGTGCAGGACCGCGACTTCAACAAGATGTGGCTTCTCGACGTCCAGGCTGCGTTGAAGGATCCGCAGCGCGACGTGCCGCCCGCGAATGTGCTTACCTCGCAGGAGACTCCGAAATATTGGACGTTTGTCGACGATTCAGCGGCAAGCCACACCGCGTTCACGGGAAATGCGAGCATCATGGAACTGGACAAGCTGGGCCGTGTGGTGTCGCACAAGCTGACGCACTTTGGAGGCGAAGAGCCTCGCGATCCCATTATCACCACACCACCCGGCGGGAGTACCCGTCGCTCGGACAAAGTTGAGGAAATCAACTTCGCCTCGTTGAGCAAAAAGCTGAAGCGCGGGGAAACCCGTGTGATGCCGCAGTGGAAGATCGTTGGGAAGATGTATCAGCCCGGGCGTCAGAACTACGCCACGCCGCTGCCCGATGGCACGATTGTGCTGCTGGGCGGCAATGGCGGCACCCTGCCGAATATCGAGGCGTGGAGCCTGCACATGCAGCACTACAATCCGGCCAAAGGCGTGGACTACGTTTACGACCCCACGGTGCCATACGCGTCCGACACGACCAATTCCATGAAGAAGCTGGCGAAGACCCTGATTCCGCGCGACGAGCACGGCATCATCCAGCTCTTCCCGGATGCCTCAGTGTATCTCGGCGGCCAGAATCGCAACGGCATGGTGCGGCTCGGCGACCCCGCAGCGCCGCTGGGTGATGCGGATCTGGGCGTGCCCGTGGGCCAGCTCTACCGCCCGCCCTACCTGTTCGACGAGAACGCGTTTCCCGCGCAACGCCCGGCCATCATGCGGGCACCCACCATCGTGGATTACGGCCGTCCGTTCCGCCTCGGTGTGGCCTCGACCAAGAAAATCAAGCATGTCTCCATGATTCGCACTGGTGCCATGTCGCACAGCCTGAACTCCGACATCCGCCTCGTGAAGCTCGCCTTCCGGCAAACCTCGGAAAACAACATCGTGGTGTATCCTCCGAAGCTGCCGGGAACGGCAATCGGCGGCTATTACATGGTGTTCCTCGTGGATGAGGACGGCGTGCCCAGCGTGTCAACGAAGGTGGCCCTTGGCCGCGACATCGCCAAGCGCGTCGGGCTTCCGTCCGCGAAGTTCGTGACCAGCAACTAATTCGACGCAATTCCAGCGGGGCGGCAGCCACGGATGGCTGCCGCCCCTGCTCTTCCCTTTCTTTTTTTTTATGAATTCCCGTACTCTTGCAGCCCTCTCCGTGGGCGCCCTTGCAGCCCTTGTGGCCGCACTCTACTCGCTCAATTCCGATAGCACCTCGATTTCTTCTTCCTCCACCGACGCCGCCGGTTCCGTGGCATCCGCAGAACAATCTGCCCGCGCCAGCATGGTCCGAAAAATGGATTCCAGCGAACATCTGGATCCTGCGAAGAAGCCCATTCCGCAGATCGAAAAGGTCGATCCCCTAAAATATACCACAGCTCCGAAGCCGGATTCCCACGAGGCCAAAATCTTCAAGCTCGTGATGGAACTCGGCACGTCCGATTCCGACAAAGTCAAACGACTGCTGGCGATGATGCCGCAACTGCCACCCGCCCCGAAACTCGTTGCCTTGGAGCACGCCGCGCAACTCATTACAGACGACGACTACATCAAACTCCGCCCCCAGTTGCTGCGCCTGGCCGATACGGACGAGCTCCGCGAAGTGGTGATGCTGGATGTGCTCACCCGCGACGACACCATCAAAATGCCGGGCTTGGTGGAACTTATGAAACTGCCTCACGACCCGATGAAGACCGAGGCCCGCGAGGTGCTGGAGGCCTATCTCGAGAAGGACTATGGAGACGACCCCAAGCAGTGGGATTTAGCTGTCCGCCAGTGGCTGGCTGAGAATGCGGACATCTAGCCCTACGACGTGAAACTTTCGAAATCGACCGCCGAGCATCCATTGGGTCTCCCGTGCGATGCCCACCCCATACAGGCGTGGTGCCGACGCTCAACCGTCGGTGCCACCCTGTGGGTGCTCCTTTGCCTGCTCCTGGTCGCGGGCGTTGCGGAAACCCACCACATTCGCATCGAGGATCACGAATTCGCCCCGAAGGCCATTACGATTGCGCCGGGAGACACCATTGTGTGGACGAATTTCGGCACCGACCACACGGTCACTGCCGACGGCGGTTTCTTCAATTCCAGCGCTGGTGGGGCTGCGGCCCTTGAGTTTGGAGAAACGTTTACGCACACTTTTCCGGAGGCAGGCCAGTTTCCGTATCATTGCGTGCTTCATGGTGCTCCGGGCGGGCAGGACATGGCTGGCTCGGTGCGTGTGCTGGTGCCGGGCGCCAATGTGCTTCCCGCGACGCCGCTGAATGTCGCGCCTGCCGCAGGTGCCACGAACCAGACCACGGCACCGTTGTTCTCGGCGTCTGCTTTCTCGGATGCCGATGAGGGCGACATCCATGCAGCCAGTCGGTGGATCATCCGGGACGCGCAAAATGACGTGGTTTTTGATTCCCTTGAAGACGCCGAGAACCTCACGACACTCGCCCTCACGGGCTTGTCGTTTGGGGCTACCTACAATTGGCAGGTGAGCTACAAGGATGATCGCGGCGGCTGGAGTGCCTACTCGGCTGCCACCTCGTTTACCACCGTGACCAACCTGCCTCAAAATGGGGCAGGGTTGCGCGGCACGTATGCGCTTTATAATTTGAAGCGCAACCTGGTGACGGTGCGCACCGTGCAGACGGACCCAGTGATCGACTTCAACTGGGGGCTCGGCAAACCTAGCCGCCTGATTCCGGCAAACAACTTCTTCGTGCGGTGGGAGGGCACGGTCGTTCCGGAGTTTTCGGAAACGTACCGCATTCGCATCAAGGGCGATGGTGGGGTGCGCCTTTGGATCAATGATCAGTTGATCATCGAGGACTGGGTCGTCTGCCGTTTTGCGGTGTATCGCAGCGCGACGGTCGCGCTCCAGGCCAGTGTGCCGGCGACCATCAAGATCGAATATTTCGACACCACCGGAGCCGCCTCGGTGAACCTGCGTTGGTCCAGTGCCTCGCAGCCACTTCAATTGATTCCGCAAGCCCGGCTTTTCCCCCCGCCTCAATAATGCATACCCGCCGCAATTTCCTCAAACTCGGGCTGCTGGGAGCCGCAGCGTTCTGCCTGCCAAAGCGCCCCCTGCGGGCGCACCCCGACATGCCGATGGGCTTTCTAAGCCCGACGCTCACGCCGTTTGTCGATGCCCTTCGCATTCCCTCCCTCCTGCGGCCGAGGAGGGTGGGGCGCGTGGATAATTACACGCTCACGATGAAGGCGGGTACCACCCAATGCCACCGCGACCTGCCGCTCACCAACATTATCGGATACAACGGGCTCTATCCCGGCCCAATCATTCGCGCGATCAAAGGGCGCACCGTTGCCATCAAGCAGATCAACAATCTTCCCCCGGCCCATCACGGTCATCTGCCCACGGTCCATCTTCACGGTGCCCTCGTCGCGCCCGAGCACGATGGCCATCCGAACGATGTCATCCCCGCCGGAGCATCGCGGACTTATACCTATCCCAACCAGCAAAAGGGATGCGCTCTCTGGTACCACGACCACACGCACGGTGCCACGGGCGAGAACGTATACCACGGGCTCGCGGGCCTTTATTTCGTTGATGATCCGAAGGAGCGAGCTCTGCGCCTGCCGCGCGGCCCCTATGAGGTCCCGCTCATCCTCCAGGATCGTCTTTTCACCAATACGGGACAACTCCAGTACCACATCGACGCGCACGTGCTCGAATTCGGCTTCATCGGAGACGTGCTGATGGTCAATGGCGTGGCCCAGCCGTTCTTTCGAGTCGCCACGAGGAAGTATCGCTTCCGCATTCTCAACGGTTCCAACGCCCGCATCTACAAACTTGCCATGAGCAATGGGCAACCGCTGGTGCAGATCGGCACCGACGGGGGATTGCTGCAGCGTCCAAAGTATCTGGATTCCATCGAAATCGCACCCTCGGAACGCGCGGATGTGATTATCGACTTCACGAATGTGCCCCTGGGCACGTCGCTTGTTTTACAGAATCTGAACGGCTTGGGCAAAACGGCGAGCATCATGCGCTTTGATATTGTGAAGAAGGAGCGGGACAACGCGATCATCCCTCCCTTTCTCATGCCGTGGGAGGAACTCCCCGAGGAGCAGGCCGTGCCGCAGATTCGCGAGTTCACGCTGAACCGCATCACCATTGCCGGCCAGCTCACATGGGTCATCAATAACCAGCCGTATGATTCCGCAAACCCGCCCCTGGCCACGCCGAAGTTGAACACCATCGAGAAGTGGAAGTTCATCAATCCCACGGCGCATCCGCACCCGATGCACGTTCATCTGGTTCAGTTTCAGATAGTGAACATCGACGGCGAACCCCAGGAGGCGTCGGACTTCGGCTGGAAGGATACCTTCCTGGTCCAGCCGAATAGCGAGGTCACCGTGATGGCCAAATTTTCGGGTTACACAGGGCGCTATGTATTCCACTGCCACAACCTCGAACACGAGGACTTCGCGATGATGGGGGAACTGGAAGTGGTGCCGTAGGGCATTGTCGTAGCGAGCGAACACAGTGAGGAGTAGTCCGGCTCAACGCCGTGAAGATAACCCATCCACCTGAGGCGCGGGGTGCGAAGTATGAGAGCCTCCTTCTTGGAACATCGGAAATCTTAACCCGTGGGTCACACCTGCTTTTCACGATGCGCACTTTATCTGCCCAAAATCGGTTTGCTCATTTGCTTGGGGCAGTTGCCACCATTGCGTCCATCCATTTGGCATTTGCTCCCGCGCCCGCCTATTCCGGTGAGCGCCGCGTCGGAGCCAAGTCGCTTCGTACGCTCTCATCAGTGACTGCGGTAAGCAGTCTCTCCTCGTCTCGCCCGGCTGCTAAGCAGTCGGCCCCGAGCGCGCCACCTTCTGCAGAACTGGCTCGTGGCGTCACTGTCACCGCAGTGCTACAATTCGCGGCGGACGCGGCCAATCGAGTGGGCATCGCTGTGATGCGCGCACAAGGAACGGTGCTGGGATGGGCCATTACCTCACGTAAGCCGCGACTTGTGGATTGGATGCTCCATGTGGGGATAAATCCGAATGCATGCGACTTCCATGGGATGACACCCCTCTTGCATGCCATGGCGATAGAGGACTGGCCCATGGCTGAACACTTGCTCGCCAACGGCGCTGAGCCCGACGCCGCCGGGACTCACCAAGTCACACCGCTGATGGCCGCCGCCTCCGCTGGTCGTTTGCAAATGATCCAAGCTCTCTTGCTGCACGGCGCGAAAGTGACCGCTGCTGATGGGAAAGGACGCACTCCGTTGCATTACGCGCTTGCTGCCCGAAAGCGCGAAGCAATGGAAAGCCTCCTTGCGGCCGACGCCAGCGTTTCTGATCCCGATGTCGTGCCGCTTGCAATGGAAACTGGCGACTGGAATTTCATTGAGCCGGTGATGCAACGTGTCCAATCGCGCGCCTGGGATTCGCCTGCGCGGCTCTTGCTCGCGCAGACCATCCGCGGGAAAGACCTGGCCCGCCTGCGGCTCCTCCTTTCCAAGCACAAAGGCCAGGTCACCCTTGAGGGCGTCAAGGACCCATTGCTGTTATGGGCTGTCGTGCAGAACGAGCTCGAACTCGTGCGCATGCTCATGGAGGCGGGCGCGGACCCCAATACCACGCTCGCTGGAAAACCCGAGGGCCGCCTGCTCGACCGCGTGCCATTTAAGAAACTCAAGCATTACCTCAGCGAAGAACCTGGCATGAACTTGATGTGCGTGGCTGCCGGCATGGGCCACAGCGAAATGCTACGGTTGCTCATCTCCCATGGTGCGGAGAAGAATCGCCCCACCAGGAGCAAGCACCGGCTCGTGCCGCTCTACTTTGCAGCGTGGGGGAATCACGTCGGGTGCCTGCAGGCGCTGATCGACAATGCTCCCGCGCCGGATCGCATGCGAATCGAGATCAACCTCCTCTCACAGGAAGCAACGCTCTACAAAAATGGTACGCTGGTGCTTCGCACGGAGATCAGCAGCGGCCAGCCGGAAACACCTACGCCGACCGGGCAGTTCGTCGTGACTGACAAGAAGCGGTACCACGTTTCGAATCTCTATGACGCCAAGATGCCGTTTTTCATGCGCCTGAGCTGCAAAGATTTTGGAATGCACGAAGGTCATCTTCCGGGCTTTCCAGCCAGCCACGGCTGCATCCGCCTCCCCGGCGACTCCGCCCGGCAATTGTTCCGGGATGTGCCGATTGGGACTCTGGTAACCATTCGCTAAAATCGGGTCACGAATCGAGATGCACAATCCCGCGTTGCACCGCAGCGACGGCGGCCTGGGTGCGATCCGAGACATGAAGTTTTGCGAGGGTGTTGGAAATGTGCAGCTTTACCGTCGCCTCCGAAGTTTTCAGGGCGGAGGCGATCTCCTTGTTGCTGAGCCCTGCGACGATATGACGGAGTACTTCAAATTCGCGCGGAGTCAGCGTGTCCCGGCTGCGGCGCTCTGCGAG
>JAYUWZ010000725.1:0-3284 GCA_043753265.1 Verrucomicrobiaceae bacterium | reverse complement strand
AGGGAGGGTCTCGACCAAGGCTTCGCATTCGTTTCGGAGCACCGTACTTGCCCGTGCCATAAAGCTTTGGCACGGTGTCTGGGTGTATCGCAGCGAACCCATCCTCCGCTTTCAGGACGGCCTGGCTCAGGCTCCCGGCCGGGATGCCATCGCGATTGAGGAACCGTTGGAAATCCGGATCGAGGGGGAGCCGCTTGCCGTGGCGATGCGCACTCCCGGCCACGACCAGGAGCTTGTCGCGGGATGGATGCTCGCCGAAAGCCTGATTCGGTCGGCGGAGGAAATCGCAGAGATCGTTTCCCGTCCCGGCGATGACCCGCGTTACGCGATGGTCGACGTGGTTTTGAAGACACCGGGGGTGTTGAATGTGGCCAAACATCGGCGGGCCGCGGTGTCGAATTCCAGTTGCGGGCTATGCGGTGCGGCCTCGATCACCCAGGTTCTTCGCGACTTTCCCAAAATCGAAAGCTCAGTTCTGATAAGCGCGAGTCTTCCATCCCTGTTGCCAGCGAAGTTATTGGAATTCCAATCCACCTTTCGCCGGACTGGCGGTCTTCATGCGTGCGGGTTATTCGACCTGGAAGGGGAATTGATGGAGGTGCGGGAGGATGTGGGCCGTCACAACGCTCTCGATAAGTTGCTCGGATGGGCTCTGCTTCAGCAGCGCCTGCCACTGTCCCATAACGTCCTGCTGCTCAGTGGGCGGGTCTCTTTTGAGATGATGCAAAAGGCGATTTCCGCTGGCATTCCGATCGTCGTGGCCATCGGCGCGCCGTCGTCGCTGGCCATCGAACTGGCGAGGGCCTCCGGGCAAACACTCGTCGCATTTTTGCGTGGCGGGGCATTCAACGTTTATGCCGGTACGCAAAGAATCCGCGAATCAGGTGCGGTTTAAGCCCAACCAAGCACCCAATCCACGGATTCTTTTTGAGTTATCGCGGGACGAGCAGGCATTAGCAGCCCAACCAAGCCTACCCGCCCCGCAGAATGGTTACGCGACCGCGACGCGGTCCTCGGAAAGTTTAATCACGCGGCCTTCCGGGTCCCGGAAGTTGGTGAAGGGGCCCACGGAGGTGACGATAATGCCACGGCGCCTGAGCTCCGAGAGAACGGAGTCCGGCTGTTTCAGCATCAGATGAAGATGGAAGTAGCTCACGAGTTCGCCGTGTTCGGCGGCCCGGAGGCAAATGGGCATGCCCGCCAGATCCAGTTCGCAAACGCGGCCTGGCTTTTCGGTCTGGATGCTGGCATTGAGGATATCGACGTAAAAATCTCTGACCTCGCTGTAGCGTTGAGTGAAAATTGTCACGGCAAAGCACTTCGGCTGCGAAACCACCGCGCTGGTAGTGGTGATTTCGTGGTCAGAGTCAGCATCCGTCATGCGGGAGAGGCTAATCATGCTGAATGGTAAAGCGGGAGGCGTGCCACGTTTTCCATAAATACTATAATTTGTCCAGATACGGACCCTCCGTATACGTAGCGAATCCTTGAAGGCTGTGCTTGACTGTAGGCCAATTGGGCCTTTATTCCGCGCCGCCCAAACGGTTCCGAATGAAATTCCACGGTATAGCTTTTCCTTTTGCGGTGCTCAGCCTCGTTTTTGCAGGTTGCGCCTCCGATCCACGCCTGAGTACTGACACAGTGTACCTTGGCGGACGCAAGGTCGCGACTCCTGGCGAGAAGAAGGAGAAGCGGATGAATTTTGACAACGTCTCCTACTGGGACGGCGATGGCGTGCCTGGCGCTCCCAGAGTCCGCATCAGCATCTCCCAGCAGAAGGCGTTTTTCTACAAAGGCAGTGAACTCGTGGGCGTTTCGCTGCTATCCACGGGCCGCGAAGGCTACGACACGCCAACCGGCAGCTTCCGAATCCTGCAAAAAAACAAGGACCACGTGTCCTCGGTGTATGGAGATTATATCGATGCCGAGACGCGCGAGCCTGTGAAGAAGGACATCGACCGTCGCATCGACAAGATGCCGAAGGGTGCGATGTATGATGGAGCGCGGATGCCTTATTTCATGCGCTTCAACGGCGGCGTGGGCATGCACGAGGGGTTCCTCCCAGGCTATGCCGCATCGCATGGGTGCATCCGGATGCCTGGATTCATGGCCGAAGCCTTTTTCCGAAATCTGGATATTGGCACCCCGGTGACCGTGGAGCATTAGACTCAACACGGCAGTGGTGCTGCGGAATATGACCACAGCCCTGTGTGTTCTGTCTTTTTGTCCCGATTAAGCACGCAGGCCACCACAGGAGCTCCATCGATTGCTACTGACGAAATCGTGCGCGATTGGCGTGAATTTCTCATTTTTGGGCTTATCCAGTCTCGTGCCTGCATCTTCGCTGCAGCCCTCTTTGGGGGTTTATTGCTCTCAAAATACACAAATACCCTCACCTTCGTGGTCGTTGCGGCGGTGAAGCATGACCGGGAGACCGTAAACCTAGAAACGGCAATGAGGTGACTACGAAGGCCCGCGAGCGCGAAGGCCGAAAGGGATGCGACTTAAAGTGAAGGTCGTTTCTACTCACCCATTGGGTGAGTTTCGACTGGCTACTTTGCGCTTCCGCTGCGCCTTTGCTTCGCGGTCTTCGCGCCCTTCGTAGTCTCCCTTTCCGGTTTCCAGGGGTAAATTGGCCCTTCTTTTTCAGCCATCGCCAGCTTTTCACCTTTCATCAGCGATGAAACGCACGAGAGACTTGCCGTTTTCCCACTCGCCCCTACGCTCCCCGCCCTCATGTCGCAGGAATATAAAGTGAAACTCGAAATGTTTGAGGGGCCGCTGGATCTCCTGCTGTACCTCATCAAACGCGACGAGATCGATATCTACGACATCCCCATCGAGCACATCACCACGCAGTACCTCCAGTTCATCGAGATGTTTAAGATGCTCGACCTGGACGTGGCGGGCGAATTTGTGGTGATGGCTGCGAATCTCATCTACATCAAAAGCCGTGCGCTGCTGCCGGTGAGCATCCAGCCGCCGGAGGAGGAAGCCGAGGAGGAGGATCCCCGCTGGGAACTCGTGCGGCAGTTGCTGGAGTACAAGAAATTCAAGGAGGCCGCAGCCCATCTCGGCCTGCGCGAACTGGAGCGCCAGGGCATCTTTTCCCGCGTGCAGGCGAGCGCCGAGGACGCTGTGCCGGAGCGGCCACTCGGCGATGTGTCAGTCTTCGACCTCATCAATGCGTTCAACAAGATCCTCAAGCGCATCGAGGGGAAGCGCGAGGATCTGCGCGAAATCTTCGAGGAGAATTTCACCGTCGCCGACAAGATCGATCTCAT
>JAYUWZ010000724.1:0-3284 GCA_043753265.1 Verrucomicrobiaceae bacterium | reverse complement strand
CGTCGCGGTGCACCATGGCCAGACGTTCCTCGCGGTTGGGTGGTTCAGCCCGCGGCTCCAGGCCGCGCAACTTGAACATCTGGTTGTCCCAATACGTTCCGGAACCGTCCGATCCCATCTCCCAGGTGCCGATGCCGGCGCCGCGGGCGGCGAGTGCGGCACGCTCCGTGGTGCTGTGCAGCAAACGAAAACCGGTCGACTTTGTGGGAACTGTCACTTTCTCCGCCAGGTCGGTTCCCAGCGGCTCGCCACCATTCATGGCTACGAGCGCCTTCCCGATGGCGAGCCGGACAAAATCCTCCTGCTCGGGAATGCGTATTTTTGCCGAGCGAACGTGTAGGATATTTGCATCCTTCGAGTCGGCGAGCACCTCAGGCGCAGCGCCATCGGCAAACAGCGCGGGCCCGCCAATTGCGGAGATGCTAACTCGTTTCGCTAGTTCCTCACGGCTGACCGGCTGATTGAATACCAACTTGAACACCGCTTGGTTTACTGTCGGTTCTTTGGGGTCGGTGTAAAATTCCCGCTCCCCCCACTTCGCTGTGAGCGGTGCCGTCGTGAATTCGAATTTGCGGTTCACCAGTTCCGTATGGGGAGCGAGTGTCTCATTCCCAATCGTCACCGTGAACTTCGTCCCGGCGGGCAGCGTCTTTGCCGGCATGAAGGAAAGGTTCTTCGCATTTCCCCATACCCACTCCCCAGCCCACTCGGGGCTCAGCTTCACGCCCTTTGGAGCGCCTACTTTGCTCACGATCTCCAAAGGCGCTGCGTCTTTGGAAAACTGGAGGTCAAACGGTGGCGTGCTCAGCTTACCCGTTTTCAGCTCCAGGCTCGGCACGCCAGGGGGATTCAGTTTCACCTCCAGCGTCCGGGTCGCCACGAGCTGTCGCGGCCTCGTGCGGTGCGCGTCGTGCCATTGCCACCAGCGCAACCCGCCATAGGCCGCGCCCGCTAGAAGGATAAGTGTAAGCCCGAGTATCCTCGGATACCGCGCCATCCCGCGCAGCCAGGGTGGGGGACTCCACCCGAGCCTCAGCGAGCCAAAAAAGAATGAGAGAATTTTGCCAATGAAACGGGCGAGCGCGACGAAGGGAGTGAAGAAAGCTTTGGAGGTCATAGCGCCCATACGGGCCACATTTCACGGTCTTTCACCGATTTGGTGAAAAGGTTGGGTTATTTGAAGAAATCGAGGTTTGGGTAGGGACGAAGCCTTTCCCATGGCCTTAGAGGCCGATCGTTTCCATCACGCGCAGAGACTCGGTGGTGCTCAACGCGGGTGCGGCGTTTGCCGCGGGGATTGCCGGCTTGAGCGGTGAGCCGTGGTTTCTCGCACCTAGGCGGGCGTGGAGTTCGTCGGCGTAGTTGAGCATGAGATTGAGAGCCCCTCTTACGTCCGTTTCACGGATGATCCGGCCTTCCTTGGCCTGTGCGAGGATGCGTGCAGCGGGTTCCATGTAATCGGCGAAGTGGGCGGGCAGTTCGATTTGGTAGATGCCTCTCAATCCGCTCCACGCGCGCTCGATGTCGAACTCCATGGATGCGATCCGTTTTTCAGCTACGGAAGATGCAACGCCGAGCCTTGCGACAGCGCCATGGATGAGTAGTGCCCGGTGCAGGCGGTCGAGTGTCATGGCTCCCTGCATGAAAAGCAGGATGGGCGGGCTGCACTCGGCCAGCGCCGGAAGCCGTGTGAAGAAAGTGCCGACTTCCGGCGCGAGCAGCCTGCAGCGGGCTCGCAGGTGTGCACCGAGCGACTCGTGGGCCCCGCTCGGAGCGGGCCGAACAGGCAAGTGGCGACGGCTCGCGGGCGATTCGCTCATTCTGCGTCTCCGGCTTTAGTAGAATCCCTCCCCATGGTGCTTGCGCAGCCAGCGGCGAGGAGCGCGAGCAGTAGAAGGATGAGTCGTGTTTTCATCTGTTTCCGGCGAATGCGGTAGTCGCGGCAGCGAGGATCAGGGCAACGGGAACGAAGGACAAAGTGAGGTGCATGATGCGGCTTTGGATGGCGTATGCATGCTGGCAGCGCGGCCGGATTCGGCATATACGGCGACCACCTTACCACTCCGGGAGTATGCCCTGGCGGCGCTGGCTTACTTTGTCGGGCGCAGAGCCTCTGGCCTACTTCGGTGTCTTCTCCGCCGACGTGCGAAATATCTCCCACATATACACGTTTCGCTTTGAATCGCCGGCGAAGAGAAATCTGCCATCCGGTGAGAATGCTGCGGAGAGGCCGCTTTCCATGCCGGTATTGCGCCACATCTCCGCGCCATCGGAGAGGCGGTGGATGCGTATCCCACGCTGCTCCTGGGCCGCTTTCGTTTGCTCCCTGCCTCCACCGCCTGCGATGCAGAGGTATTGCCCATCGGGGCTGAATACGGCGCACTCGTTGTCCGGCTTGGTGCCTTCGAAATGATGGCGGCGCACTCCTGTTTCGACGTCGTAGATAGAAACGCCACCACGATAAGGGGCGACAGCGATGAGCTTGCCATCCGGAGAAAATGAGATGCCCGGAATGGCCGAGGGAAAGGTGGCGAAACGGCGCTTCAACTCCCCGGTCACGGCGTCACGCAGGGTCACCACATTCTGGCCGTTTCCGCATTCGTTGAGCGCGAGCAATTTTCCATCGGGCGAGAGTGCGAGGTGGCGCGGCGGGGCAAGCAATGAGGCCTGGCTGATGGATGCGTTTGTTCCGGGCTCCCACCACCGAAGACCGTCATCGGCAGCGGTGATGAAGCGTTCGGAATCCGCGAAGAAAGCTACCGACCATACTTCGCCGGCATGGCCTCTCGCAGCCTGGCGCAACACGCCAGTGGCTACATCCCACACGGCTGCCTGCGAGGCCTTCACACCGACAATCGCGCGCTTGCCATCTGGCGAGATGGCGAGGCCGCGAGTACTGGGCGCGACGAAAAAGCGCTGGAGACGGCCCGTTGCAGCATCCCACACACGCACCCCATCGCCAGCCGCGGAAAGGATGCTTTTGCCATCCGGTGTGAAAATGGATCGCAGCACCCAGGGATCCTCTGCCACAGCGTGCGTGGCGTGCCACACGAGGCGGGCAAAGGAATCATTGGGCGCAGTTGCACCGGGGCCCTCGGTTCCTGTGAGCGTGGCGAACTGTGCTCGCGACTCAGGAGTATCCAGCACGCGCAGTAGCCTGCTGACGCGCGTGATGAAGTAAGGGGACTCGGCTTCGAGGTCGGCCACCAAATCCGCAAATTCATTCCGGAAGCGCGCAGGAGTGGCAGGGTCCTGAAGTGCGGTGCGCAGCACCGGCAGGGCCC
>JAYUWZ010000723.1:0-7032 GCA_043753265.1 Verrucomicrobiaceae bacterium | reverse complement strand
TCGGCCATCGAGAGCGCGGAGAGCGCCACGCGGAGACGCGCGCCGGGAGGCTCATTCATCTGGCCATAGACGAGCGCGACCTTGGACTTACTAAGATCCTTTTGGTCGATAACACCCGCTTCACTCATCTCGTGGTAAAGATCGTTACCTTCACGCGAACGCTCGCCGACACCGGCGAAGACGGAAAAGCCGCCGTGGCCTTTGGCGATGTTATTGATGAGTTCGAGAATCACGACGGTCTTGCCGACGCCCGCACCGCCGAACGCGCCGACTTTGCCGCCCTTGGTGAACGGGCAGATAAGGTCGATAACCTTGATGCCGGTTTCGAGGATGGTGGAACTCACGTCCTGATCGGTGAGCGCGGGCGCCGGGCGGTGAATGGGGTAGCGCTTGGTGTGGGCCACGGGGCCGCGCTCATCCACGGGGTCACCGGTGACGTTGAAGATGCGGCCGAGAATGCCGTCCCCCACGGGGACGCTGATCGGTGCACCGGTCGCGATGACGGGCAGGCCGCGCTTCAGGCCTTCCGTGCTGCTCATCGCGACCGCACGTACCCAGCCGTCGCCGAGATGTTGCTGGACCTCAAGCACGAGCTTGGAGTCCTGACCGTTGACGTTGAAGTTGATTTCGAGGGCCTCGTAGATTTTCGGCAGTTTGCCGGTCGCGGAAAAGTCCACGTCCACGACAGGGCCGATAATCTGGACGATGGTGCCGAGGTTTGCGGTGGTTGTTGCCATAGGAGAATTGTATTGGTGTGCTGTTCCGGCTTAGCCGAGGGCCATTTGCGCGGTGGTGATTTCGAGAAGTTCGGTGGTGATGCCTGCCTGACGGACCTTGTTGTATTCCAGTGTGAGGTCCTTGATGAGTTGCTTGGCGTTGTCGGTCGCGTTCTTCATGGCGACCATTCGCGCGCTGTGCTCGGAGGCACGGCTTTCGAGCACCATCTGGTAGACTGCGAAGTGCACGTAGTGCGGCACGAGGCCCTCCAGCACGCCGCTGGCGCTGGGCTCAAAAACATACTCGGTGGTGTTTTCCACTGCCTCGACCTTCTTGGAGCCTTGCTCTCCTTCGAGGTCGCTGAGCTCGAAGTCCTTCACGGGAAGAATCGTGCGGATGGTCGGAAGCTGCCGCAGCGTGCTCACGAAATCCGTGTAAGCCACGCTGACCTTGTCCACTTCGCCGGAGATGAATTTATCGATGCAAAACTTGGACGCCTGCTTCGACTCCAGGAACGAAAACGCTTCCTTCAGCTCGAACTCGGCGGCGAGGTCGCGCTTCATGCGGCTCAGGAACTGGGCGGCCTTGCGGCCCACCACCACGAATGTGGTCTTCGCAGGGTCAAACTTGCCCACTTCGCGGAAGAGGTTCGTATTGAGCGCGCCGCACAGACCCTTGTCCGTGGCAATCACGAGCACCAGTTCACGCTTCACTTCCTCGCGGTCCTGGAGCAGCGGGTGCAATTCTGCGCTGCCGCCGGCCTGCGCGAGGGCTGCGAGCATTTTCGCGAGTTCCTCGGCGTAGGGGCGTCCATTCAGGGCGCGCTGCTGCGCCTTGCGCATCTTCGCAGCGGCGACCATCTGCATCGCCTTTGTGATTTGCGAGGTGTTCTTTACCGACTTGATGCGTCGGCGGATATCGCGGGTGTTCGCGGCCATGGTGGCTTAGCGGTAGCTCTGCTTGAATTCGAGGACCGCTTCCTTGAGGGCTGCGGCGGTGGTGTCGTTGATCTCCGGCTTGTCGCGGAGCAACTGAAGGACGGCGTCCTTGCGGGTCGCGAGGTAGTCCTGCAGCTTGAGCTGGAAGTCCTTCACCTTGTCGACTGGAACGTCATCGAAATACTTGTTCATCACCGCCCAGAGGGTGACGCACTGAATCTCAAGGGCGAGCGGGTTGTACTGCTGCTGCTTGAAGATTTCCACGATGCGCTGCCCGAGTTCGAGGGTCGCCTTGGTGGCTGCGTCGAGGTCGCTGCCAAACTGCGCGAAGGCCGCGAGTTCGCGATACTGGGCAAGCATGCCCTTAATTTTGCCGGCAACCTGTTTCATCGCCTTCACCTGCGCGGCGGAACCCACGCGGCTGACGGAGAGACCCACCGAAACGGCAGGGCGGATGCCTTGGTAGAAAAGGTCGGTTTCCAGGTAAATCTGGCCGTCCGTGATGGAGATGACGTTCGTCGGGATGTAGGCCGACACGTCGCCCGCCTGGGTCTCGATGATCGGGAGCGCGGTGAGCGAGCCGTTGCCGCTCTGCTCATTCACACGGGCGCTGCGCTCGAGCAGACGGCTGTGGAGGTAGAACACGTCGCCGGGATACGCCTCACGGCCCGAAGGGCGCTTGAGGAGCAGGGATACCTGGCGGTAGGCCACGGCGTGCTTGGAAAGATCGTCGAACACGATCAGCGCGTCCATGCCGTTGTCCATGAACCACTCACCCATCGATGCACCAGAGAATGGCGCGAGGTATTGGTTGGACGCGGTGTCGGATGCGGTGGCCACCACGATGATGGTATATTTCAGCGCGCCGGTCTCCTCGAGCACCGCAATGTTGCGGGCCACATTGGACTGCTTCTGGCCGATAGCGACATAGATGGAATACATCGGGCGGAACCCGGCCTTGCCTTCGTTGGCCTTGTTGATGCGCGCCTGGTTGATGATGGTGTCGATCGCAATCGTCGTCTTGCCCGTCGCACGGTCACCGATGATGAGCTCGCGCTGACCGCGGCCAATCGGAATCATCGCATCGATGGCCATGATGCCGGTCTGCACGGGCTGGTTCACCGATTTGCGCTTGATGATGCCTGGCGCAATCTTTTCCACCGGATAGTATGCGGTGGCCTCAATCGGGCCCTTGCCGTCCACCGGCTGGCCGAGGGTGTTCACCGCACGGCCCAGCAGGCCCAAGCCCACGGGAACGGAGAGGAGTCGGCCCGTCGTCTTGACCTCGGAGCCTTCGCTCACGCCCTTGTCGTCGCCGAGCAGCACTGCGCCGACTTCGTTTTCCTCGAGGTTCAGCGCGAGGCCGAAAACGCCGCCGGGAAATTCCAGCATCTCGTTGAGCATCACATCGCTCAGTCCTTCGATTTTGGCGACGCCGTCACCGACTTCACGGACGGTACCGACATTGGACTTGGTGGTGCCGGTCTTGAGGCCGGAGATTTTCGATTCAAGGTCTTGCAGGATGCTGCTCATGGCTTGGGTAGAGAGTGTGTAAAGTGTTGACTGCTAAATGTGGTTTACGAGGCGAGGTCGACCGCGAGGCGGTCGAGGCGGGTGCGGACGCTTGCGTCCAGCACGTCACTGCCAATCTGGATGCGGAGGCCGCCGAGAAGCGCGGGATTCGTCGAGTAGTCCGCAGACACATCCGCACCATACTTGGCGCGAAGAGCCTTGGTGATTGCGGCCTTTTCGGAAGGCTCCAGGTCCGCGGTGCTTTCCACCGTGGCGTGGCGCTTGGAGAGCTCCATGCGGACGAGGCGCGTGTATTCCTTCAGCACGCCGATGGTGTTGCGCGGCTTCGCGGCGATGAGGGCGGCGGATGCCTTCTTCACCTTGTCGCCATCGATCACGCCATTCACGATGCTCGCCTTGAGCAAGCCCTTCGCAAGTTTTCGGCCTTCTTTGTGGAGTTTCATCGCGCTTGGGTTCGTGGATTAGGCGGCGAGTTCTTTCGTCGCTTCCTCGGTGATCTTCTTCTGGTCGCTGGCGGAGAGCACCTTGCCGGTCACCTTTGCGGTGGTCTCGACGATGAGGCGGCTCAGTTCCTTCTTCAACTCAGCCATGAGGCGCTTCTGCTCGGCTTCACCGGCTTCGCGGGCCTTCTGGATAATCTCAGTGGCCTGCTGCACGGCACGCTGGCCTTCACGCTCGGTCACCTGTTTGGCGGCGGCGCGGGCGTCTTCAATCAGCTTCGCCGCGTCGGCATTGGCCTTCACGCGTACGTCGTCGGCAGCCTTCGTGGCTTCCGCGAGCTTGGATTCGACCAGCTTGGCATTGTTCAGGCCTGCCTCGATGTGCTTGCGGCGGTCTTCGAGAGCCGTCAGCACAGGGTTGTAGGCGAATTTATAAAGCAGGAACGCAACGATGCAGAAGCTGATGACCTGGCAAAAGAATGCCCAGGCGTTCAAGCCGAACTGCTGCGGGATGTCCACGAGCGGATTGCCCGTCGGAGCGGCTGCTGCTGCAAGTATGGAAATGATGCTCATTTTCTAAAAGTGTGGCGGGAAAACTGGCGCGAGGCTGATGTGCTTTTGGGCATACCAGCCCCGCGCCGTGAGGCTTACTTACCCAAGAAGAGGGCAAAGAACACGATGCCTTCTGCGAAGGCGGTGCTCAGGATCGACTGAATGAGGATCTTGGTCGCTGCGCCGGGATTACGCCCGACTGCTTCCGAGGCCTTCATACCAATCAGACCCACGCCGATTGCTGCGCCGAGGGCGCCGAGGCCGCCTTGAATGCCGTGCCCGAGTGCGACTTGGGCTGCGTCCGATGCGACTGCGATGGTGGTGAGGATGTCCATGGTTTGTTTTCCTTGTTGTTTTGGTTCTCCCGCTGACGCCCGCTCTCTATGGACGGTCCCGCCAGCGAAATTGGGTTAGTGGTGGGCGTGGCCCTCCCCTTCGTGGTGCTCTTCATCGTGCTGGCAGATGAGGAGCGTAAAGACTGCGGTGAGAAGCATGAATACGAGGGCCTGAACGAGGCCGACGAGCAACTCCATGAAGTAGAACGGCAGCGGCGTCAGCCAGCCGATGGCCGGCACGACCATCTGCATGGACTCCAGAAGGTTCTCACCCGCGAAAACGTTGCCGTAGAGACGGAAGCTGAGGGAAACCGGGCGGAAGGCGATGGAGATAACTTCCAGCAGGCCAACCACAATGAACACCGCAGCCATCAGCAGGCCCATGATGCCCGTCATACCACCCTTGGCACCGAAGAGATGCTTAATGAAGCCGCCTGGACCGTTCGCCTGAAGAGCCCACACACACCACATCACGAAGAAAATCGCGGACATGGCGAACGTCATGTTCAGGTCCGCATTACCACCGCGAAAGATGGGGGTGGTGATGTGAGTCAGCGAACCATTCGCATTGGGCGTGCCCCAGCCAATCGTTCCCACGCCGGGGAGCAGGCCAAACCAGTTGGTGAAGAGGATGAAAATGAACGCCGTGGCAAAGAACCAGAAGGTCTTCTTGGCGAGGTCGCGACCGATGATTTCCTCAAGAAAGTTACGAAGGCTCTCGACGAGGAACTCCCAGAAATTCTGCGCGCCACTCGGCACCTGTAGCGCGGCGTCCTTGCTCGCACGGAGACGGCGGGTGGCCATTTGTGCAAAGAGAATAAGGCCGGCAGCCACCACCCATGTCACAATCATCGAACCGCTGATGAATGAACCGCCAATCTGCGGGGCCTCCTTCGACAGGCCGTGATGCGGGGCTGCAGTCGGCACCTGAATTTCAATCCCTCTCGCCGCCTCGAGCTGCGCGGCAGTCGCCTGCGTCTCCGCGGCATGAAGGTTGAGTGACAGTGCGGCGAGGATCACGACCATGAGCGCGATGAAACGCGCCGCAGTGGCGGCGATGGACGAACGGCTTGTAAGGTGGGCGGTCATTGTCCGAAATGTTGGGCCTCGCATTGGCACCGGAGCAGCCCCTCTTGCGTCGGTGAGGACGAGAAGGACTCCGGGGGAATCAGCATCGAAATGCCTTTTCCAGCGAAGCGGACGATCAGGAAAGCTTTAGCTGGGAACTCTGGCAAGAACTTTGTGAAATTTTTCACAAGGCCCCCCACAAGGGTTCGGGGAGGCGCGATTTAGAGTGCCTGACCGCTGACGGCAAGTCTCTTCGAGGGGGAATTTCTACGGAACTTCCAACGCCCGGAGGATGGGCTCGTTGTCATCCAGGTAGGCATCGCGGTAAAGCTTGCCCTCTACAAAGTCGGTATTCTCGTCGGCGCGGCCGTATGGGCTCTTCTGGTTCGCGGTCTGGCCCTTTTCATTGGACACAAAGAACCCCTTGCCCGGCACCACCACAATGCCGGTGAGCGACCCAGCGCGGTTGTTGCCCGTCGGCGTCAGGTCCAGTTCCTCCCACGGCACCGAGAGGTTGCCGATGAGCTTGAGAGTGTCCGCTTCAAACACGGAAACCACGCGGTCCTTGCCACGGGTGACGAAGGCGCGATTGCCGTCGAACCCAATGTCCATCGCACCCAGCGCTTCCACGGAGTCGATTTGCTTGCCGTCCTTGCTGATACGATACACGCGACCCATCTCGTCGTCGGTCACCCAGATATTACCCTTCGGGTCGATCTCCACGCCGCGGAGGCTCACCGAATTCTGGATGCGCAACTGGCCCGTGCCATCGAATCCGTCGAGTTTTGCGCCCACTACGTCGCTATCCCTCTCCTCAATGACAAAGCGCTGGAGCGCACCAAATTGGCGGTCCGAAGAGTAAAGCACCAGCTTTCCGCCTTCGCGGGCCACGGCAAGGCCTTCGCACATGCCCACGGGAATGGAAAGTTGCAGCGTTTGCAGGTTGCTGTCGTAAATCTGCACCTCGCCACTGTTGGCGACAAAGACGCGGCCCTTGTCGTCGCACACGATCGCCTTGGCCTCGGGCCCCTCAATCCCACGGAGCGTCGCACGGGTGAAATCATCATCGATGCCGAGGGCGATCTTGCGCACCTCACCGCCTCCATTGCCACCATGCACGTAACCGGCGTAAAGGTAGCGGCCATCGGTCGAAAGCGCGAGCCCGCGACTGCTGCGGGGCCATACCTTTTGCGAGCGGCCAAAGACCATCTGGCTGTTGTCTACTATGTATTGCACCGTCCATTTGTAGGTATCCCCTGCTTCTGCGGGGGCAGGCAGGAATCCACTGAGGAAAGCGGTCAGCAGCGCGGCGAGGGCGCGGCGATGCTTGGTTGGTTTGGCGTGCATCGTTTTTTTGAGGTTTGTGGGGCTCTTTGGGGTCTGGAGGCTGGGGAAGCAAACTTCACTTGTCAACGCAAGAGCCGTTACATTGAGGATAATCCCATTATC
>JAYUWZ010000722.1:0-3290 GCA_043753265.1 Verrucomicrobiaceae bacterium | reverse complement strand
CTATGTGGCTCGAAGCATGTATTCCGCCTAAAGGCGGGACTACGTGCAGCGCCTCGCCTCTTCCTCACCAAATGGATGATGAGGACATTGTATTCCCGATTTAGGCTATGCGTCGCGATGCACCGTATCCGGTGAAAACGCTGGCAGGCAGACTGCGATATACTCCGCTCCTTCTGGCGTGAAATAGCGCACCCATTCCCCCTTCGAGGTGATAATTCCCTGGCCTGCCGCCACGCGCAGCACGCCTTCGCGTGTCTCCACATGGAGTTCACCCCGCAGCACCACTGTGTATTCGTCAAACTCCGGGGTCTGCCCCGGCTCGCTCCAGCCGGCGGGGCTCACCATCCGCGCCACGCTCACTGCGGAGGTGGCTGAGTTCACGCGGCCCACAAATTCTTCGATGCGTTTTGGCGGGTGGCCCGCTGCATGAATGACGGTTGGAGATTCGATGACCTTCGGCATGCGGCCCATGGTGTCGAAACCCTCAAAAACGTAAACCCGTAATCTTGGAAGCAAGAGTAGTGAGATGGATGGCTCTCCGAGCGAGCTACCATTGGGAATGTGTGAGTGCAGCCGGAGGATAGGTTTTAAAAGATGGGCGCTTTGCGCTGTGCTCTCATGCCGTTCGGAGAGCGCCATCCACCTTCATGCCGCCTTCATGAAAGCGTCCTTCGACTTGGAAAGGGCATTCCGCCTAAAGGCGGGACTACATGCGGGGCTCCTCCGAGTTGGACGTTGAACCTTTCCCGCTGGCCGTGGAATGTTCGCTTCCTCCTCATGTCCACCATCCTCGGCCTCTCTGCCTACTACCACGACAGCGCTGCCGCGCTCGTGCGGGATGGTGAGATCGTTGCGGCGGCGCAGGAGGAGCGGTTCACGCGTATCAAGCATGACTCCGGCTTTCCTGCAAAGGCCGTGCAGTATTGCATGGAGGAGGCGGGCCTGGCACCTGGTGAAATCGACTACGTGGTCTTTTACGACAAGCCTGTCCTCAAGTTCGACCGCCTGCTGGAGACTTACGCGAGCTACGCGCCCGCGGGCCTGCGCTCCTTCATGGTGAGCATCCCCAAGTGGCTTGCGACGCGGCTGCATCTGCCCCGCGAAATCAAGAAGGCACTCGGTGGCGCATACCGGCGGCGGGTCGCGTTTACCTCGCATCACGAATCCCACGCAGCCTGCGCCTTCTTTCCCTCGCCGTTCGACGACGCAGCCATTCTCACGCTCGACGGGGTGGGGGAGTGGGATACCGCGAGCATCGGCGCCGGCAGCGGCAATCGCATCGAGCTTCTCAAGACACTCCATTTCCCGCACTCGCTTGGCCTGCTGTATTCCGCGTTCACGTATTTTTGCGGATTCAAGGTCGTCTCGGGCGAATACAAGCTGATGGGTCTCGCGCCATACGGGGAGCCGCGTTTCGCCAGTATCATCCGGGAAAAGCTCATCGACATGAAGCCCGACGGTTCCTTCCGCATGGACATGCGCTATTTCCGGTACGCGCACGGTCTCACCATGACGGCCCCCTCCTTTGAGCAGCTCTTTGGTGGACCTCCGCGCAGGCCCGAGGCGGACATCACGCAGCGCGAGATGGATTTGGCCGCGAGCGTCCAGCAGGTCACCGAGGAAATCGTCCTGCGCATGGCCACTCACGCGCGCGAGCTCACCGGCAAACGCCGCCTCGTGCTTGCGGGTGGAGTGGCGCTCAATTGCGTGGCGAATGGTGCGCTTCTGCGCACGGGTATTTTTGACGATATCTGGATTCCCAGCGCTGCGGGCGATGCCGGGGGCGCGCTGGGCGCGGCCTTGTTTGTCTCGCACCAACTCCTCGACGCCCCGCGCCCGCCACGCACGGGCGACTCGATGAAAGGCGCATTGCTTGGGCCGCAGTTTTCCGATGAAAGCATCCGCACCCTTCTCGATGCGTGGGGTGTTCGCTATCACCATTTTGCGGAAGAACCCGCGCTGCTCGAAGCGGTGTCCACCGCGATGATCGATGGCAAAGTGGTCGGCTGGTTTCAGGGGCGCATGGAATTCGGGCCGCGCGCGCTGGGCTCGCGCAGCATCATCGGCGACGCGCGCAATCCGGCGATGCAGTCCCAGATGAATCTGCGTGTGAAGTTTCGCGAAAGCTTCCGCCCCTTCGCCCCGAGTTGCCTGGCCGAGGATGCCGGGCATTGGTTCGAGCTCGATCGCGAATCGCCCTACATGCTCCTCGTCGCACCGGTGCGGGATGCGCACCGTACCGAACTCACCGGAGAGCAGCGCGCAGCCATGGCCGACCCGGACTTGCGCAAGCGCGTGAACGTTCCCCGGAGCGCCGTGCCCGCCATCACGCACGTCGACTATTCCGCGCGCGTCCAGACCGTGACCGTGGAGCGCAATGGCCGGTACGCGAGGCTGATTGCGGAGTTCAAGCGGCGCACAGGTTGCGGCATGATTGTGAATACGAGCTTCAACATTCGCGGCGAGCCCATCGTGTGCACGCCGCAGGATGCCCTGCGCTGTTTCATGGCCTGCGACATGGATGTGCTCGTGCTCGAAAACTGCATCCTTCACAAGTCCGAGCAGCCACCCATGACCGAGGCGGAGCGCCGCCAATACATCGGGAGCTTCACCCTCGACTGACCCGCGATGATTAACCCCTTCCTAGATACCAACTGGAAACCAAAACGCGCCGATCTGCGGGATTTCGCGCGCACCTTCATGCTCGCCTTCCCTGTGTTTGCGAGCGTGCTCCTGCTCGCCACTTGGTGGCGCACGGGGGCTTGGGCCACATGGCCACTCTGGGTCGGTGGCATTGGGGTGACGGTGGGTGCTGTTTGCTGGCTGGTCCTGCCCATCGCGCGGCCCGTCTACTTTTTCTGGCACTTCCTCGGGTGCTGCATGGCCGCGCTGGTGAGCAATCTTCTGCTCGCGCTTGTTTTTTACGCGGTGGTCACGCCGGTCGCACTTGTCCTCAAGGTGCTTGGGAAGGATCCCCTGCAGCGGAAATGGGATCGCTCGGCCACGACTTACTGGAAGAAGGCGGAGAGGTCTGAGGACCCGAGGCAGTATTTCAGGCAGTTTTAACGATCGGTGGAGAGCATCGACAAAGCGGGCGAAGCCTTGGACTGCGTGTGGCAGAGTGTAACGGCGACACCGCCTTCGCTTTGCGAATGGTGGTTCATTGTGGCAGCCAGCGTTCAAATCGAAACTCATCACTCGTGTAGAGTGTGCCCTTCCCCGCCCTCAATCCCATCCAAAGGCGGTGTCGCGCTTAGGGTTGCTGCTCGCTGCGCTCGCCCCCTGCGGGC
>JAYUWZ010000721.1:0-3292 GCA_043753265.1 Verrucomicrobiaceae bacterium | reverse complement strand
GGGGGGCGGATCGGTGTGGAGGGGGGCGGGTTTTCGGAATGACGAATGACGAATGACGTGGAGTCGGCGCGGTCAGGACATCGTTGACAGTGCCTATCCCACCCGCGCGCACACCGCGACGAAGTGAGGTCCCTCGGCTCGTTCTTCGCTCGGGATGACTGTATTTTAAAAAGGCGTTTCGCGCCATCTTCGATTCTGGCTCGATGCGAATTTGAATCGATGGGCCATCCTTCAATCGATTGCCTCCCTGTTTGAGTCCTGGACATTACAGTGACTGGAGGCTGGCACTCGCTTTTTGGGCTTGGGAGGTTTACGAAGTTTGATCTACGGCATTTTACGTATCGCCCAGAGGCGTGGGGGTGGTTAGGGTTTGGGGGATGCGGTTGCGTTTCTCCATTTTCGCTTTGTGCACTAACGTGCCGATTGGGCTTTTGATGCGGGGGGATGCGCTGTTTTCCGTAGTTTTCAGGGATACCCACTGCGCGAGGTTGGAAATCTCGCCACCTTTGCGATGAATACCGCATGGCCGCGATCTTTGACCACGCGCACGCTGCTCCAACTGGGAATTGCGGTGGGGTTGATTATCATTCTTGCGGCGTGTGGGACTTATTACCTCGTGTTCCGCGCGGCGGAGGAGCGTGGGTTGGTGCACTTGAGGCAGTATCTTGGTGAGCGGGTGTTGCGGGTGGAGAAGGAATTGGCGGAGGTGCCGCGCAATCTCGCCATCGCGCGGGATGCTTATGTGAAGCGGTATGCGCAGGCTGACCCGCCAGGCTTCATGGAGAACTGGGATCGGCTTTACGAAAAAAATGCCGATGGGGCTTGGCGGAGCAAAAAGGAGTTTTCCAACGACTTCGAGTATGGGCCGCTGTGGGCGCACAAGGACGTGGGGCCGAGCCCGGATTTCAAGCGGCGCATCCTCATCATGAACGAAATCTGCGACCGGTTTCTGCCCGGCTGGGTGCATGGGTTTCGCAGTCTATACGGCTTTACGCAGGATGAGATGGCGGTGATCGGGTTTGATCCTGCCCTTGCGGGCTGGATCTATGTGCAGGCTGCGGACTACGCGGTGAATGAGCAGGAATTTGGAATCATTGCGCTGCCGGCGAACAACCCCGCGCGCACGGTGGCGTGGTCGGGAACGACCTCCAATGACAGCAACACGACGTCGCTTGTTTCGGTGGTGCTGCCCATCGACATCGACGGACGCCATGTGATTTCGCTGGGCCACGACCTGGTGGTGGAGAATCTCATCGACGAAGCCGCGCGGACGGAGATTCCCGGGGCGAAGCACATGATTTTTCGCGAGGACGGACACATGATTGCGTGCCCTGGACGCGCCCGGGAAATCTACGAAGGGCAGGGGAAGCTGAATATGAAAACCGCGAGCGATCCGGTGTGGCGCTCCCTTTATGCGGCGATTCAGGGGAAGACCGGGAGGCAGTTTGAGGACTATGACAAGGGGACGGATCTGCACTACGCGGGGCGCATTCTCGCGGGGCCGGGATGGATCTACCTGACCACCATGCCGCGCTCGCTGCTGCGCGCGGAGGCCTTCCAGTCCACGCGCTGGGTGCTGTGGTCGGCGCTGGCTTCGCTGGCGCTGGAACTCGTGCTGCTGGGTGTGATCCTGCGGCGCTCCGTCGCACGGCCAATTGCCGATCTCGTGGATGCCGCGCGCCGGCTGGAGGCTGGGGAGACGGACATCTCGGTGGCGATGAAGCGCAAGGATGAGCTGGGTGAACTCGCGGCTGCATTCACCGACATGGCAAACAAGGTGCGCCAGCGCGATGCGGCGCTGCGCGAGGAAAAAGCAGGGCTGGAGAGCCGCGTGACCGAGCGCACGGCGGAACTGGAGAGGGCGCTCGCGCAGCAGACGGAACTGGCGCGGCTGAAGAGCGATTTCGTCTCGCTGGTGTCGCACGAATTTCGCACGCCGCTCGGTGTGATCATGTCGGCGGCGGATGTGCTGCGGCTGTTTTTCAACACGCTCTCCGAGGACAAACGGATGCATCACCTGGAGATGATCACGCGCTCCACGCGGAGCCTCGCAGGGCTGATCGAGGAGGTGCTGCTGATTCGCAAGGTGGAGGATGGGCGCATGCGTTTTGAGCCCGTGGCGGTGGATGTTCCGACCATCTGCCGCGTGCTCGCGGATGAGATTGGGTCCACCACGCACCAGTCCTCGCCGATTCACTTTTCGTGTGATGCGGAGCTGGCCGGGGCGAAGAGCGACGAGACGCTGCTGCGGCACATTCTCTCGAATGTGCTCTCCAACGCGGTGAAGTATTCCGAGCCGGGGCAGCCGGTGGATTTTCGCGCGGAGCGCAAAAATGGGGACGTTGTCTTCACCGTGCAGGACCACGGCATCGGCATCCTGCCGGAGGATCGCTCCCGGCTTTTCCATTCATTTACGCGCGGGCGCAATGTGGGCTCGCGTCCCGGCACGGGGCTTGGTTTAATCGTAGTGAAGCGTTGCGTGGACCTGCACGGCGGCGAGCTCAATTTGCAAAGTGAGCCGGGTGCCGGAACTACAGTCACCATCGCGCTTCCAGTTTTCAATCACCCAGAGTCCTCACCATGACAGTCATCCTAATCATCGAAGATCACCCGGATATGCGGGAAAACATTGCGACCATCCTGGAGCACACCGGGCACGCCGTACTGACCGCGTGCAATGGCAGGGAGGGGCTGGAGGTGGCCATTGACGAAATGCCGGACCTGATCATCTGCGACGTGATGATGCCCGAGATGGATGGGCATCAGGTACTGCAGGCGGTGCGCGCGGAGCCGGCGATTGCGGGGACGCCGTTTATCTTTGTGACTGCGAAAGGCGAGAAGCGCGACTTGCGCACGGGGATGAATCTGGGTGCGGATGATTACCTCACCAAGCCGGTGAGCGCAGAGGAATTGCTGGCGGCGGTGAAGACGCGTCTCCAGCGTGAGACGCTGCGCAAACCGGACATGGAGATCAATTACGACTCCCCGGTGCCGCTCGAAAATCTGGGGCTGACGCCGCGTGAGGCCGAGGTGCTGCTGTGGGTGGCGCAGGGCAAGACGAACAGCGAGATCGGGGTGATTCTGGAAGCTGCGACGAAGACCATTGGGAAGCATTTGGAGAATATCTTTCGCAAGCTGAGTGTGGAGACGCGGACGGGGGCGACGAGGATTGCGCTGGATGCGCTGGCGGGGCGTATGACGACGTGAGAGGTGGAGAGGTGAGAAGTGAAATGACGAATGACGAATGACGAATGATACGGTGGTCGCCGTATGGTGGGTGAGGGGGAATGGG
>JAYUWZ010000720.1:0-7046 GCA_043753265.1 Verrucomicrobiaceae bacterium | reverse complement strand
CGTAAATTTGTCGCGCTTGCCAGGGGGCATGAATTTCTTTTTGCCATCCTTCTCCACCTGCCCGCGCAGATACTTGACCATCAAGCTCTCCGCACCCTTGCCCGGTACGAGCGCCGGGCCCGTCTCGCCGCCTTTCATGATGTCTGCGTGACTCTCCATGATGAATTTTCCATCCGGATCATCCGCAGAGTGGCAGTCGATGCAGCGATCCTCGATCAGCTTCGAGACCGCGGGAAAGTAGTCCGGCTCCGCGGCGAGAAGCGGAGTGGTGGCAAGGAGTGCCAGGAGGAGTTTCATCCCGACAGGTTTGCCAACAAGACGTGCAACCGCAAGCGCGCTGAACAATAAGATGCCAGGCGATAAAAGCAGTTTTGACGTTCCAACCCAAACGGGTTCCGCCTATGTTTGCAGTCATGGAGGATTCGATCTTCACGACTGTGACCGGGCGGAGCTGGCTGGAGCGCCAGATTTTACCAGTGTGGATGCCGTCGCAGCGTTGGTTCGCAGGAAAGGCGAGGGGACCGAAGGCATTCCGCATTGTCCGGCAAGCTGCACTGGGCTCCTCCTGGCTGCTCGGAGTGGAGGTATCCTATGCGGAGGGCCCGCAGGAAACTTATCTCGTCCCCCTCGCAATCGGGGATGTGGCAGAGCACGAAATCGCGCGCATGGAGGATGGGCGATCGCTATTCGATGCCACACGTGATCCAGAGTTTCGCGCGACGTTGTTTCGATTGATGTCTGCGTCGGTTTCGCGGAGCGGGCTGGTGGGTGAGGCAGGGACATTTTTGAAGGAGGCGTTTCCTGCCGGGACAGTGCCCGAATCCGCAGTGCTCACCGCGGAGCAGAGCAACTCCTCGCTCATCTATGGCGACCGATTGTTTGTGAAGCTCTACCGCAGGCTGGTGCCTGGATTAAATCCCGATGGCGAGGTCATTCGCTTTCTCAGCGAACGCTCCAAGTTCCGCCAGGTGCCCGCGTATGGAGGCTCTGTGGAATGGGATGGCTGCCCTGTGGCACTCGCAGCTTCCGTCATTCCAAACAGCGGGGATGCCTGGGCGTGGGCCTGCCGCAATGCCGAGGCGCAGTTTCGAGGACAGCCAGCGCAAGACATGGAAGCTGGCGCGCTCAAGCTCGGCCAGCGCACGGGTGAACTTCACGTGGCGCTGGTGGGTGATCCGGGTGGCGAGTTCGCACCCGAGCCATGGACGCGAGCGGATTCGCAGGAGCTTGCAAGCGGGCTCTGGAAATCCGCATCGGATGTGCGCCTCACCCTTTCCAATAGCGGCGAATCACTGCCGCCAGCCTGCTGGCCATTGGTCGCGGAACTCACAGAGAGCCTTCCTGCGTGGCGCAAATTCACCTCGGAAATTGAGGCACTGCTCGCATGTGGCCTGAAAATCAGGACTCATGGGGACTATCACCTCGGACAGGTGCTAGTGTCTGGGGACGACTTCGTGATCATCGACTTTGAAGGCGAGCCTGCGCGCACCCTGGAGGAAAGGCGTGCCCGGCGATCCCCGCTTCGCGATGTGGCGGGAATGCTGCGCTCGTTTCACTACGCCGCCCATTTCGCGGCGCGAAAATGTGCGGGCACATTAGCACCGCCGGAATCGGTGGTGGAAGACAAGGCGGGCCAGTGGCAGGCAGCTTTTTTGAAGGGCTGGCTGGCTGCTGTGAAGGGAAGCGTGATTGACCCCGCGCATTCACCCGCACGGCGGCTCCTGCATGCTTTGCTGGTGGAAAAGGCGTTTTACGAAATCCACTATGAACTCAACAACCGGCCCGACTGGGTGGAGATTCCCCTGCGCGGGCTGGTGGCGGCGCTGCATCAAATCGAGGATACCGGCACAGGGTGGTAGTGCTGGGCTCCTGCGGGTGCGGATAAAATCCCACTCTGCCGCGTGACATCACGCCTTTCCTTGTGGCAAAAGCCCCACGTGTTTGCCGCCTGGCTCCAAAATCTCGACCCCTTCGTCTTCCAAGTAAATGGCATGGGCCCGCGCTGGTATGGACTCTCCTATGTGCTCTCTGCTTTGGTTGGGTACTGGCTCTACAGGCGGCTGGCAGTGCGCGGCTACACGGATGTCGCCCCGGGCAAGGTGGGGGATATGGTCACGTGGGTGGGCCTCTTCGGCGTACTGCTCGGTGGACGCATCGGATGGATTTGGTTTTACGGGAAGCATCAGGACCACGGCACCGATCCGTGGTGGTGGACGCGGGTGTGGGAAGGCGGCATGTCGAGCCACGGCGGCATCTACGGAATCGTGATCGTGACCTTCATTCTTTCGCGACTGTGGAAGATTTCGTGGACCAGCATCGGCGACTCGCTGTGTGTGGTGGCCACCGTGGGTATCTGCCTCGTGCGGTGTGCGAATTTTATAAACGGTGAGCTTTACGGGCATGAGACCAAGCAGCCGTGGGGTGTGCAGTTTGCCTCGGAAATCCGCGACGATCTCACCCTCGCCCAGCGTGCCGGGGCCGCTGCGGACCCTGAGGATGTGAAGGGATTAATCAATGAGGCAGAGCGCCTCATCGTCGCTGCGCGCACGGATCCATCCATTGCTGCAAAGTTCCGTGAAGTGCTACCCGTACGCCATCCTTCCCAGCTCTACGAGGCCTTTCTGGAGGGTGCCCTGCTGTTCGTCATTCTCTGGCTGGTGCGCACGCGATTCAGGGTGCCACGAGGCGTGATTACCGGGCTATTTTTCATTCTGTATGCGGCAGCCCGGATTTCCGGCGAGGTCTTCCGAATTCCTGATCCAGCATGGAGTGTTGGCAAGCTCTCCGCAGGGCAGTACCTCTCCCTCTATATGTTTGCGATTGGGGCGATATTTATCGTCTGGGGGCTTTGGAAAAAAGAATACGAGAAGGCAGACCTGCCTGCCGCAAAGTAGGCGAGGTTTTCAACCTCGCTCGTTCCAAGCGATTGGAAATGCTGCGAGAAGAAGCAAAGGCACTTCAAAAATACGCCAGTTCTTGGAGTGCGGCAGCCCTCTGCCGCTTTGGGGGCAGGTGTGAGTTCAGGGCGGCGGGCGGCAGGCACGCCCGTCCCACCACACCGAAGCGAGGTTGCAAACCCCGCCTGCTTTTGGCATGCAGGCCCTGTGAAAACGCTCCTCTTCCTCGCTGTGTTCACTGTCGCAGCCCTCGCCGAGAACGATGGCAAGCTGACGATTGAAATTCCTTCCGCCGTGCAGGCCACCATCGCCAGGGAAAAGGGCGACGCGGGCAAGGTGCGCGACTTTCGCCAGGTGAATGAAACCGACGGCACCACCTACGTCGTGGGTCTCGTGATCGATGGCAAAAACTACGCGCTGGCGATGGATGCCGCAGGCCGCGTGATGCGCAAGGACCTGGAACGCAATGACGATGGCCCAAAGCCGACCCGCTTGGAGGCCCTCCCTGCGAAGGTGCGGGCAACGATGCAGCGGGAGGCTGGTGCGTCGACCATCGGTGAAATCGAAATCCAGGAGCAGAAGCCCACCTATGTGACTGAGATTAAAGTGGGAAAGCGCAAGTATCGCATCTCTGTGGATGCCGAGGGTACTTTGCTCAGCAAGGAATACACAGGGGACGATGACGGAAATTAATACCGGCCGGCGCACGTGACGATTGCCGCAGAAATTCAACGCGTTACCCCGGCGCTGCTTTATTGGCAGGCTTACGAGCCTGCGGTGAAATGCGATCTTTCATCGGTTGCCGTTGCGACAGCCGATGGGCTCATCCTGATCGATCCGATTGCCCTCGCCGAGCCGTCGGACCTGCCCGCGGAACCAGCGGCAATCCTGCTCACCAATGCAAATCACGCCCGCTCGGCAATGTGGTGGCGCGAGCGGAGCGGTGCGCGAATCCACGCGCCGTCCATCGCATTGGATGGTCTGGAAATCGTGCCCGACCGGGTGTTGGAAGAGGGGGATATTGCGCCGGGCGGATTCACGGTGATTTCCATTCACGGAGGCGCTCCTGGCGAGACGGCTTACGTGGGCAATGGCATCGCTTGCCTGGGGGATGCGCTCACCCATCTGGATTCCCATGGGTTCGACCTGCTGCCGCCGAAATACTGCACAGATGCGCAAATGCTTCCCCGATCGCTCAGAAAATTGTTGTCTTGCGACTTCGACATCCTGACCTTTGCCCATGGCAGGCCGCTGACGCACCAACCGCGCGAACGGCTTGCAGAACTGCTCGCATGAAACTCCTTACTGCAATCCTGCTCACCGCCACTGCTGTGGCTCAAACTCCACCACCCGCGAAACCTCCTGGCAAACCGGCCGTCATCGGCGGAGAGGGAGCGGCGGCGGTCAAGGCAGCTGCCCCGGAGCCAGCGGTGGAAGGCGAGATGCCGGAGAAGACCATCGCGCGATTTTTTGCTTATCTACAGAGAAGGGAAGTGGAGCAGGCCTACGACCAGCTCACCCGTGGGACCAAGATCGCCGAGCGCGCGGAGGACGTGAAAATGCTGAAGTCGAAGACCAAGGATGCCATCGCCATGTTTGGCGCCATCCAGGGTTTTGAGATCGTGGCTACCAAGAAGGTCGGCGAGCGGGTGATGAGCCAGACGGTGATTTCGCTGGGGAAGGATTTCCCGCTGCGCTGGCGCTTTTATTTCTACAAGCCGGGTGAGACCTGGCGGCTCATCGACATGCGCGTGGATGACCGCCTCGCCGCGATGTTTGACGAGACAGAGGAAGGAAAGCCGCGCGGCGAGCAGCCGTGAGCGGGGAGGGACGGCGCTCACGTCTCGCGGATGCCCTGCAGTTCATCCGCTTTTCCCACACGGTCTTCGCGCTGCCTTTTGCGCTTGGCTCCATGCTGGTCGCGGCGGGCGGGTTTCCCTCGCTGCACACGGTGGGACTCGTCCTGCTCGCGATGGTCTTCGCCCGCACGGCGGCGATGGTTTTCAACCGGCTGGCAGATTGGGAAATGGACAAGCGCAACCCGCGCACGGCCATGCGGCACAAGCTGCTGCCCAAACCGGCTGCGATTGCGTTGCTGGTGGTAAGCACGGCGGCTTTCGTGGGAACGACGTGGTATATCAACTGGCTGTGCTTCCTCCTCTCCCCGGTGGCTCTGGCCATTGTATTTTTCTATTCCCTCACCAAGCGTTTCACCCACGGCGCGCAGTTTTTCCTCGGCCTCGCACTCAGTGTTTCACCCATGGGCGCGTGGTTTGCGGTGACCGGGAACTGGGCGTGGACTCCGTGTCTGCTCGCCTTTGCGGTGCTCGTGTGGGTGGCTGGCTTCGATACGATTTACGCGACGCAGGATCACGATTTCGACAAGGCCGAGGGCCTTCACTCCATCGTGGTGGCGCTGGGCATCCCGCAGGCGCTTGCGCTGGCCAGGGTGCTGCACGTGCTCGCTTTCGTGGCGATTGCGGCATTTGGGTGGGCGGCTGGCCTGCGCCTGCCGTTCTGGCTGGGGCTCATCCCCATTGCGGGGGCGCTCGTCTATGAGCATCGCAGCGCATCCCGCCTCGACTCCATGGGAATCAATCGCGCGTTTTTTTTGAGCAACGCCTTCGTTGGCGCTGTCTTTGTCTCCGCCATTGCAATCGATGTCTTCACCCGCTGACGCCTCTCCATCACCGCGCAAAATCACCCGTCGCAGGGTGCTGGGCACTATTCTCGCCGCCAGCCTTGGGGGCGGGTTGTGGACACGTTTTGTCGAGCCTTGGTGGCTGAAGACTGCCGAGCACACGGTGCCGCTGGGGCTGAATGGCGGGAAGCTCCGGCTGTTGCATCTCTCCGACATGCACGTGGACCCGATGCCGCTCGACCACATCGCGAAGTCCGTCCGGATGGGCCTCGCGCTCAAGCCCGATCTCATTTGCCTGACGGGCGATTTCATCACTTGGAAATACCAGGAGTGGGATGCCTACGCTGCCATCCTCGCGCAGCTTCCGAAGACTGCGCCGACCTTTGCCACTCTGGGAAATCACGACGGGGGACGCTGGGCGCGGCATAGCGGCTATGCCGACACCGTGCACGTTCGGGAATTGCTGGCGCGTGCGAAGATCCCGCTCCTCTACAATGAGATGCTACCCTTCGAACACGCCAACGGCCGGCTGATGCTCGCAGGCCTTGGCGATTGGTGGGCGGATGAAATGAATGAGGCGAAGGCTTTCAAGGGCCATGCTCGAAAGGCCGGTGTGCCGACGGTGTTGCTCTCGCACAACCCGGACACCAAGGACGAACTGGCTGCTGAGCCATGGGACCTGATGCTCAGCGGCCACACCCACGGTGGGCAGCTCTCGCTACCGCTCATCGGCGAACCCTTCGCGCCCGTGCGAGACAAACGCTACGTGCGCGACCTGCATCGCATCGGCGACAAATGGCTGCACATCACTGCCGGAGTGGGCTGCCTGCACACCGCCCGCTTCAATTGCAGGCCGGAAATCAGCTTGCTGACGCTGGTGTAGCCGTAAGTAGTCCCGCCTTCAGGCGGAATGAACGGTGCGAGCTATACTGGCGTGATTTAATTAAGGTCTACGCGAGCAGGAGCGCGTGTTCGAGAGTGAGCGCCGCCACTGGGAGCATGCGTCTCTGACGCATTTCCTCGTTCGTTACTGTTCTCCGATGTCCTCAATCGGCCACTTCATAGCGCGAAGCGCCTGTCTCCTTTTGCCCCTCCTTTCTCGCGGTAAATGGTCGTTTTATGACCGGGTTTCAATCGCACCCGGGCTATACCGCAGTCGGAATACTCGTTGTACTTGTTTGAATACCTCCCTTTACGATGTCTTCCTGAGGGAGCTTTAAGCGAGTGAAGGACCCCGAGGAACTTCATGGAGATCCCATTACTCTTGAATTCGGACGGGATGTTTCAGTCGCTGGAAGCTCCTTCAACATGACAGTGATTAGGTAGGCGAGACACGCAAAGGAAGGCCTGCGCGCGTCTACATAAACCGATCATTCAGCCAAGGGTCCGCCGAATTGCTATATCCACGCTGCTCCCAGTACCCCGGCTTGTCCTCCGCGCAAAACTCCATGCGTTGGATCCATTTCGCCCCCTTCCAAGCGTAAAGTTGGGGGAGGATGATCCGCAAC
>JAYUWZ010000719.1:0-3295 GCA_043753265.1 Verrucomicrobiaceae bacterium | reverse complement strand
CAGGACCAGGAGAGGTCGGCGTGGCCGCAGGAGCCGGGGCGGGTTCTTGTTTCACTGCATTGGCGGGCAGGATGAGCTGCTGGCCAATCTGAAGCTTCTTCGGGTCGGTGATTTTATTCAGCTTCTGAATATCGGTGACCATGATGCCGTGCATCTTGGCAATTTTATCCAGGGAATCGCCTTTGACCACGATGTGGACATTGGCCGGAGGAACCACTGCAGGGCGGGTGGCCTCTGCCACAACTGCCGGAGCGGGGGAAGGTGCGGCACCCACGCCTGGAGTCGCCCCGTGACCGGGTTGCGTGGCGGAGCGGGGGGCGTCCACCAAGGCGCTGAGACGGGCCACTTCCGCAGTCAGGCGGGCAATCTGGTCGTTCTGTTGTTCGACCAGTTTGCGAATGGCTTGCAGCTCGGTCGCGATGTCCTGGGCGCGCAGAGGTGCAGGGACGATGGAAGTGAATCCGAGAACGGAGGCGAATAGCAGGGAGCGGAAACCAAAGGTCATGCTGCTTCTATTTTTCATTTTTAAGGCGTATTGGCAAGGGTGGCTTGTGAGGAACGAAAAAATTGTGGTTCGATTTGGCATTTGCGCGCCGGGAATCCCATGCGTATCGTGGGTTCATGCCAGAGAGGACGCAAAAACCAGCAGGCCCCGCGCCTTGGGAGCGAAAGCAAGGGGATGGCGACGGGCCAAAGGCCCCAGATGTAAAAAAACCGGATACCAAGAGCATTCTGGAACGGATGCGCAAAGTAGACCCCGACCAGGCACGCCGCTACCGGCAGCGCACTGGTCAATAAAGCGCCGCTTCCCTCCACTCGATGAACCAGCCATTTGCCACGCCCGCCGCCCTGAGCGGTGGTGCTCCGATGGACTTTGCAGGAGTGCTGCGGCATCACGGTCTCGCGCCGCAATTGCCAGGTTCACCTGCGTCCTCCTTTTCTTCACAGCCGATTCCCGGCGTGCCCTCCGCAGCGCTCGTGGTTCCGCATGCCACGACCATTCTCGCATTCAAGTTCGCCGATGGCGTCCTTGTGGCAGGCGACCGTCGCGCCACCGCGGGCAACACGATCATGTATGATCGCGCGGACAAGGTGCTGGAAATCGACCGCCACTCGCTCATGGCCATCGCAGGGGTGCCCGCGACCGCGTGGGAAATGGCGCGTGTGCTGGAACATAGCTTTCACTTTTTCCGCCGCACCCAGCTCGCTGAGATGAGCCTGGAGGGCAAGGTGCGCGCGCTCTCCAAACTGCTCCGGGACAACCTAGGATTTGTGATGCAGGGCGTGGGGCTGGTGGTGCCGATCTTCGCCACGTTCGATGCAATAGCCGGCGTGCCGCGTGTGTATTTTTACGATCCCATGGGTGCCCAATTCGAGGCGGCGGACTTCACCGCGACCGGCAGCGGCAGCCCCTCGGTGCGCGCGGTGTTGCACCACGAAAATACCTACGGGAAAAAGCAGCTCATCAAAATGAAGGCCAGCGAGGCGACGCTGCTGGCCCTCCGCGCGCTGGATACCGCTGCGGAATCCGACGCCGCCACGGGCGGGGTGGATCGCCGCGCGCGGGTCTTCCCCATTGTGAAGATGATCACCAAATCCGGAATCAGCACCCTGCCGGACGCCCGGCTTGCGCGGTTGTATAAAGGCAACCTTACGGCGTAGACGTTGCGCACATGACTATTTTTGAAGCCGCACAGCATGGCAACCTCCACCAGTTGCGCTGGATGCTGGGTGAGGAAGTTTCGCCAAATGCGATCAGCGAAACGGAATTCTCCCCATTGATGCTTGCCGCAAAAGAAGGACACCTCGAGGCGGTGAACTTGTTGCTCGAAGCGGGTGCCGATCTTGAAACCCACGGCCTTTACGGCGCGCGCGCATTGTTCCTCGCTGCCAGCAAAGGACACATGAGCGTGGTGAAGCGGCTGGTGGAAAAGGGTGCCTCCATCTCTGCACGTGCTGAGAACGGAGCTATCGCGGAAATCGAAGCCTACAGCCATGGGCACCAAGAAGTGGGTGATTTTCTAAAACAGGCGGCGGACGATCAACGCCAGCGCCCGCAGCCGTAGACCTCGCTGGGACGGATGATGCACCTCACCCTTTCCAAGTGAAAATCGTCATCCCCGGTGGAAGCGGTCAGGTCGGCACGGTGCTTGCCCGACATTTTGTGAAAAAAGGGCACGAGGTCGTGGTGCTGAGCCGGACAGCGAAGGACCCGGCTCTCTGGCGTGTGCGGCAATGGGACGCGCGCTCAGTGGGCGAATGGGCGGCTGAGTTGGAGGGGGCCGACGTGGTTATCGGCCTCGCCGGCCGCAGCGTGAATTGCCGTTACCACGCCGCAAACCGCCGCGCGATTGTGGATTCACGCGTGGACTCCACCAAGGCACTCGGGCTCGCGATTGCCCAGGCCAGCACACCACCCCGGCAGTGGCTGCAAATGAGCACCGCCACGATCTATGCCCACCGCCTTGATGCTCCGAATGATGAGGCCACGGGAATCCTGGGAGGCACCGAGCCGGGTGTTCCCGACACGTGGCGATTCAGCATCGAGGTGGCCACGGCCTGGGAGCGCGCCGCCATGGAGCAGGCATCGCTGCCGCGGACACGCCGTATACTGATGAGAGCCGCGATGGTGATGAGCCCGGATGCCGGTGGCGTGTTCGACATGCTGCTCCGGCTCGTGCGGCTGCGCCTCGGCGGGCAGGCGGGGGATGGGCGCCAATACGTTTCATGGATTCACGAGGTGGATTTCCTGCGCTCCATCGAATGGCTCATCGAGCACGAAAAAATCAACGGACCGGTAAATCTGTGCGCGCCGCAGCCATTGCCAAATGCGGAATTCATGCGCGCCCTCCGCCAGGCATGGGGCACGCGCATCGGTCTCCCCGCAGCCCGGTGGATGCTGGAAATCGGTGCATTCGCACTACGCTCGGAGACGGAATTGATTCTGAAAAGCCGGCGGGCGATCCCGGGCCGGCTACTGGAACAAGGCTTCGCGTTTCAATTTCCCTCCTGGCCGGAGGCGGCTCGGGAATTGTGCGAGCGGGTAAGGCAAAGGAGATAGGCGCTTCGCGCTGTAAGGTGGCCGATTGAGGACATCGGCGCTCCCAGCTACTTCCCCCTGTGGACGCGGGATGCTACTTTGAGGCGCAGGGCGTTTAGGGCGATGAAGCCGGTGGCGTCGTTCTGGTTGTAGGCCTTGGTCGGGTCGGCCTCCATCGTGGCGATGTGCGGGTTATACATGCTGAACTTCGACTTGCGGCCGGCGACATAGAGGCCGCCTTTATAGAGCTTCACG
>JAYUWZ010000718.1:0-3297 GCA_043753265.1 Verrucomicrobiaceae bacterium | reverse complement strand
CCAGGAGATTCTGGAGGCGCGGCTGGCCGAGCCCCCCTCGCTGGAGGAACTGAGCAAACTAGTGGGAGTGAGCCAGTTCTACTTGAGCAGGATATTTTCGCAGGAGACCCGGTCGACGATTCCCCAGTTCCTGCGGCAACTGCGCATGGCCCGGGCGGCTGTGCTATTAAAAGCGGGCACGCATAATGTCACGGAGGCCGCGTTTGCGGTGGGGTATTCGAGCCTGGGGCATTTCTCGAAGAATTTTTGCGAAGTAATGGGTTGCTGCCCGACTTTGTATCCGCAGGCGAGACACCTGGCGTAAAAACTGCCTGTCACTTTCGGGATAACTCGGGACTGGAAGCGGGGGGAAGTGTGTATTGGAAAGGAAATATATCCATCTGCACATGAAGTGTCTTGGCAGGACTGGAAGCTGCTGATTGCAAGTGACCCAAACAAAGCTCGCGCAGAATTGAGTCTTGCGTGACGGCCCAATATTTCAGAGAGAGAAGAACCCAATTTGACTTTCAACACCCGCTGCCTTTCTCCGCATACCCTGCGTCCTACCCCGGACGTACTCTAATCACCCGCTCCGAACACCCTAATTTGCCACGCCCATGAAATCCACGAAATCCCTTCACCCCGTTCGAGTCCCCAAAGCCAAAACGCCGAAAACTGGCAAAATGAAGAGCAAGGAATCGCACGGAATTGAAGTGCTGGAAGGCCGTATCGCCCCGGCGACCACCACGCTAGCCGGTGCGGGGGGCTCGCTGTGGACTATTAATGATGGGCCCGAATCCCTTAAGAACACCATCAACGAAGGCACCCTGCCTGGGCAGGGTGACGGTTACGATGGAGCTTCCGAAATCCTCGTCAATGGAGTCGTGGTGAGTTCCGCGATGACGGTGGTAGGGAATACCGTGAACTTTGCACCGGTGAGCCTTTCGGGGCTCAATGTGACGATGCACTATGACGTGCTGACGACGAGCCCGACGGCGCGTAACTTTACCGAGTTTTCCAACCCGACCGGCAGCCCGATTACTGCTACGATCACGTATCGCGTCGACAGGGGCTCGGATGGCAGCGAATTGATCCATGGGACTTCCAGCGGAGACTTGAACGTTACCACGGCGGATCGATGGCTTGTGAGCGACGACATCTCCGTGCCTGGGGATCCGGCGCTCACGAGTGTGTTTTCTGGGCCCGGTGCTGCAGTGACGCCGAGTGCAATTACCGGGGCGGGTGCCAGCAGCAATGGTTACACGGTGGATTATTCCATCACCGTGCCCGCCGGGGCCACCCGCTCACTGATGTTCTTCGAGGAACTGCACACGGATCCCACGGCTGCACTCACCGACGTGGCGGTTTACGATACAGCGCTCGCTCCGGGGAGTCCGTTGCTGGCCGGTCTGAGCCCAGCGCAGGCGTCCACGGTTGTGAATTTCGCGCTGGGAGACGCTTACTCCATCGCAGTGCAGGCATTGACGCCCGTGGCCTACTACCGGCTCGATGAGGCATCGGGGACGCTGGCCGCGGACATTTCTGGGAACGCCAACAATGGCACCTACACCAACGGGCCTACGCTCGCACAACCGGGTGAGATTCCGGGGAATAGCGCAGTGTTGTTTGACGGCGCGAACGACTACGTAAACATCCCGCGCTCGATCTCGGGCACCTTTACGATTTCCGGTTGGATCAATACCACACAGGCGGCCTCCTCGGCTGGCCAATGGTATAATGGCTACGGCTTGATCGACGCCGAAACGGGTGGAGTGGCTGCTGACTTTGGTACTTCGATCCTGAATGGAAAGTTCGCTTTTGGCGTGGGCCAGGGGGATACCACGATTCAGTCGACGACCTCGGTGAATGATGGTGCCTGGCATTTCGTGGTGGCCACGCGTGACGCCGGGACTGGGATGATGCGGGTCTACGTGGATGGGGCGGAGGAAGCGTCTTTCGCCGGCCCCACGGGGGTGAAGGCAGCCGCGCCGCGCATCACGATTGGATCAATGCAGACGGAAGTGTCCCGTTACGCCGGCACCATTGATGAAGTCGCGCTGTTTGGCGCCGAATTATCGCCCGCGCAGATCAGCAGCCTTTATGCAGCGGGCCTTGCCGCTCCGACGGGCACCACGACTGTGGCAGTGACCGGGACGACGCTGACAATTACGGATGTCGATGGCGGAACCAGCAACGACTCGCTGGTATTGACGATTGACGGCACCAATCTTCGCATCACGGATTTGGTGAACACCCTGGCTGCGGGCACGGGAGCAGTGCAGGTGAATGCCAACACGATCGACGTACCGCTCGGGACATTCAATTCGGGTTTGGTGTTCAACACACTGGGGGGCGATGACACCGTGACGCTGAACATCGGCGGGACCGATTTCATTCCCGCGGGGAACATCACTTTCGATGGCGGAGCAGGCGGGAATGATTCGCTGGTCATCAATGGCGACGTGCTCGGGACCGTGACCTACAACTACACGAATGCCACGGACGGCAGCATCGTGCTCGGCACTCTCGGCTCCGTGATTTACACGGGACTCGATCCGATCACCAACACCGGCACGGCGACGGATATCATCTTCAACCTTCCTGCGACCGGCACTGCCGTTACGCTGGGTGACGATGCCGGTGGGCCGGGAAATGGCCTCTCCAGGCTCAGTGGCGCGAGCTTTGAGCAGACGACTTTCGCCAATCCCACGGGTTCGGTCACAATCAACCGTGGCAACGTGGCCGACACGATGCTGGTAAATGCGCCGGACCTTAACGCCAGCCTCAACATCGGCTCCGTGGGAAATGGCTTCGCCTCGCTGGATTTTGCAGGTGCCTTGACGCTCGCAGCAAACCAGAGCCTGAACGCGCACTCGACCGGAACCACCACTCTCTCAGGCGCAACCAGCGACCTGGCAACGAGCGGCACGGGGGCGATGTCGCTCACGTCCGGGCGGGATATTACCATCGCAAGCGGTGCGAGCATCGCCGTGGTGAATGGAAATGTAACGCTCTCCGCAAATAGCGCCGCCGCAGGAACCGGGACATTCTCGGGCATCATCCACTCCGGCGCGATTTCGTCTACCGGCACGGGCACGATCTCTCTCACAGGCAGGGGCGGAAATGCAGGGGCATCCAATTTCGGCATCCAATTTTCCTCGGGAACGATTTCCTCTTCCGGCGGCGGAACGGTGACGCTCGATGGCACGGGCGGCAGCGGCGCGGGTGGCGACAACGACGGCATCATTTTTGTGGGCGCAGTGAATGTCGTCAGCAACGGGACAATCACCATGACGGGCACGATCGGTACTCCGTTTG
>JAYUWZ010000717.1:0-7057 GCA_043753265.1 Verrucomicrobiaceae bacterium | reverse complement strand
CATCGCCAGCAACCCCCTCACCCATGATTTGCTGGAGGCGACCAAGAAACTGCACGGGGCGGCGGCACCCGAAAAACTCCTGCTGCTCGTGTGGCAGCAAAAGGCGGCTTCTCTCAAGGAACAGGTGAAGGGCGATACGGTGGAGGCGCGCATGGAAAGCCTGGCTCGCTTTCGGGAAGGGGAAGGACACATGGCGACCCTCGAGGAGGGGCCAAGGATCGTGGAGCACCATTGCCCTTTTCTGGACGTGATCAAGGCATACCCCATCATTGCCCGCCTGGAGGCGGAACTTTTTACGCGAGTGATCGGAGTGCCCATGCAGCGCGAGGAGCAAAATGCCGGGGGACTTTTCCGGGCGGTATTTTCCATGGTCGGCGGGAAGTAGTGTCTGCGAGTGGTTCTACTTAGTGCCCGGCAGAGCGATGGCGAAAATCTCCTTCATCGTGGAAACATAGAGGGTGCCATTGGCAGCGACGGCGCTGGCGCTGATAGGTGCGCCGAGTTCCACGGTGTGGAGCAGCTTTTTGTCGCGAGTGGCGGCAAAGACATAGAAGTCCCCTTTCCTCGTGCCGATGTAGAGTTTGCCATCGGCGATCGAAGGGCTGGCCCAAAAGTCTCCTTTCATCTCGTGGGTCCAGATCGGCGCGCCGGTTTTGGTTTCCACGCAGTGAAGCGTGCGGCCGGTATCGGCGATGAAGGTGAGGTCACCGAGAATGGCGGGTGAGGACATCACGTGCTTGTTCAGCGGATAGGACCACAGCTCTTTGCCATCGGCGGCGTTCACACACTTGAGCCATGCGCCGAGCTTGCCCCACCACAGGTCGCCGCCGCCTGCGACGTAGACACGGCCATCGACGAATACGGGCAGACCGAACACGTTGCTGGGGCCAATCTTGGTGTTGCGGCTGAAGCGATGCACATCCTGCTTGGGGGCCTGCGGGTCGAGGTCGTAGTGCCAGAGCACCTTGAGCGTTTGCACTTCATTGGTGGCTTTCTCGATGGGCTCGAAGGCGCGGAGGATGCCGTCACCACCCGCGAAGAAGATGCGGTCTTTTCCATCCACTTTGCCCATGGAGGGCGGCGACCACGTGCAGTGAAAAATGCGGGGTGCGATGCCCTCGCGGTCGCGCGCGAGGAGGCGGCCTGTATTCTTGTCCACCACGACGAGACTGGCCGCATCCGGTGTGCGGATTTTGACGTGGGAATTATCCACACCCGTGCCGGTGTTCAGGTAAAGGTGTTCGCCGCGAATGAGCACGGAGGAATGCGCGCCATCGTGTGGCCAGATGCCCGCGCTCGTGCGGAGGTCGAGGCTCCAGAGAATGTCGGCATCGGTCGCCGTGGTGGGAATCGGCTCCTGGCCCGCGGGGGTCTGATGCTTCGCTTCGTCCTGGAATGGGCCATCGTTACCATTTGCGAGGCCGTGGGCGTCGAGGCAGAGCACCTCCGCGCGGTTGCTCACGAGGTACACGCGATCGCCCTCGACGGTGACCGGCGAGGAGATGCCGCTATTGGGCCAGTCGAAATATTTGTCCTCGTCGAGTTTGGGCACGACGAGTTGCCAGAGCAGTTTGCCGTCCTTTTCGTCGAAGCACATGAGCACGCCGCGATCACCCACGTGGCGCGGGTCGCGAGGCGTGTTATTATTGGTGCCGATGTATACGCGGCCACCGGCGATGACGGGGGTGCTGTGCGATTCGCCGCCGAGTTTTGCGCTCCAGCGGACGTTGCTGCCAGTGGCCGGATCGAAGCTCTCGGGCAGGCCGGTTTCGGTGGAGATTTGGTTGCGCGACCATGCCTCGCCCCACTGGGGTCGATCCGCTGCGTGGAGGGAGGTGAGGAGGGCTCCGGTGATGAGAAGTGCGATGCGCATGGTGGAAAATGCTAGCGGATGACGCGGCGGAGGGCTTCGAATTCGGCGCCGAGTTCGGCGCGGTCGAGATTGCGATAGGCTTCTGGAAGAAAGCGTTTATCGGAACAGGCGAGGATGGCGGCGAGTTCCTGCAGGCGCAGCAGGCGCGGGTCGAGCGGGTCGATGAAGCTGTCCACGGCGTCGGCGAGGTCGTCCTTTTCGAGCTGAGTACGGTCCGCGAGCACGGCACGCTCCTTTGCCCGGGTCACGACACTTTCCACATCGCTGCCCGTAAGCGCACGGTCGCCGAGGATCTCCCGGATGAACGCCACGTGTTCCTCATTGAGGGTGAGCTTCTTCATCGCCATGATGACGCGGAAGAGCGCCTCCACTTCATCCGGGCCTTGTGCGGCAAAAAGGGGCAGCGCGAGGCCGAAGCGGCCCTGGCGTTTCATGTCGATGGCGAGCAGATCGGGGCGCGAGGTCATGGCCACCCACAGCTCGCGACCACGGAGCGAGGAGTCGCCGAGATGCGCGGCAAACGCTGCAAAGACGCGGGTGCTCACGCCGCTGTCGCCATCGGCGCTGCGATTGCCGAAAACAGCGTCGGCTTCGTCGACGACGACGATCACCGGCCCGAGGGCCCGGATGGTCATGAGGATGCGCGATTGCTGGCGCTCGGTGTCCCCCACCCACTTGCTGCGAAAGTCTCCGAGTTCCAGCACGGGCAGTCCGCACTCGGCAGCAAAGCAATCGATGAGGAACGATTTGCCCACGCCCACGCGGCCCGGCACGAGCACGCCGCGCTCCACCACGTCGTTCTTTCCTTCGCGGATAAGCTTTGCGATTTCGCGGAGTTTCTTTTTTGCGGCGGTGTGCGTGGCGACGAGTTCGAGCGTCACGCCAGGCTTGGGATCCTTGAAGCGCACGAGGCCCTGGCAGTATTCTTCGATGAGGCGTTTCTTTGCGCCGGTCACATGCTCGCCGGTCACGCGTTTGCCGTTCTTCGTGGCCTCCGCCAGCAGGTGGCGTGTGCGCAACAGGCTCAGGCCCGAGGTGCGCTGGGTGAGTTGCTCCACGGTGAGGTCGCTCTGGGTCTCGTGTACTTCTGAGCGCAGAAAAGCGGCGCGGTCCTCGGCGTCGGGCAGGTCGATGCGGATCTGCGCGACGTGCGGGCTCTGCAGGAGGTCGCTGTGGAGTTCGCCGGAGCTTTCTGCCACGAGAATCACGCCCACATCGAGTCTGCGCAGATCGGGCGATGCCGCCCATTTCAGCAGGGTCACGAGCGCCATGCGCTCATCCTGGCTTGCGCCGGACTCCTCGGCGGCGGGGATGATTTTTTCGGGGAAATCGATCACCAGCGTGACGCCTTTCGGCGCGCTTTTATCATCGGCAGCCGCGAGGAAAAATCGGCGCAACAGCGGCGCGAGAAGGGTGAAGCTGCGGGGCAGGCCTGTGGCGCGGTAGGCGGTACCCTCCACACTGTCGAACAGCTCGAGCCATTCAAAAAAGCGCTTCTGCATGTCGGGCGAGCCAAAGCTCAGCCCGTCACCGATGTCGTAAAAAAGCACCATGCGCCGCTCGGGAAAAAGCCTGCGCATAAAAAAGCCCTTGATGGGCAGATAGCCATCCAGCGTGGAAAATATGTCGTGGATGTTTCCGTGGACTAAAAAGAGCGAGTGCGTGTCGGCGTTCCAGCGTCGTGCAAATTCCAGCGCCCATGTGCGGAGAGGAGGTGTGCTCATTGATGAACAAAGGTTCGCAAGGATTGCCGGGAAAAGGCGAGGCGCAATGTGCGAATCTGCCTGCGGTGGGTGAAGTTCACAGTCGGGAATGTGCGCGCTTCGCGCGTGTGTTTTGCCACGCCCAATGGTGTCGCAAAGAGACGGCAGAGCCGTGGGGCTCGGAGAACGCCAGCCACCCCGGCTGGGCGAGTCGGGACGGCGACGGATGGGGTTGTTGCAGTTATTGCGCATGTTCGTTTTCGATGTCGTGGGCGATTATCGGCGATCGGGCGTCGCCGATAATCCCGCTACGCAAGCGGTTGATTTTGAAATCATTGCGGAATGGGGATGGATTATCGGCAATAGATGCGACGGGGAATTTAGCACCGATTCGCAGGGGGGTTGTTGCAGTTGTTGCGCTATGCGCGTTTCGTGGGTTTTGCGGGGTGGGGTCTGCATAGGAAAGAATATGTTCTTTCCTGTGTGATTTATGCATCTGGTTCCTCGCAGCCCTGTCTGTCCCACCTCCGTTTTCCATGCTGGAAATATAGACCATCTAGCCGATGGTGTCACGGGGGTATTTGGATGCCAGGGAACTGCCGAGCGTAATTGAAAGGGGGTGGTAATAATAGAAATGCAGTCAAAAACCAACGTAAGTTTTTGGGGGGCCCTGCCATCTGGCTCTTTGTCTGGCGGGCAAACGAGGGGCGGTGTAGATGCGTAGTCACCGGGGAGATTCTGGATAGTTCTCCCTACCAGACCGGCCACAATTCCCGCCCACCATCCAAAGCGGCAGAGGGCTGCCGCACTCCAAAAACTGGCGTGGTTCTGTTCACTCCTTTCGCCTCAAAACGCAGCACGTTAAAACACACACGGAACTGCCGCCTGAGACCGTCATCCACATCTGTGCTACCTTTCCCCGTGAGCGATTGAAAGATTCGCGGGCGCTTCGCGTATTGGGTATGGATATCTGCGCTTCATGAAATTTTTTCTCGCCCTGTGCATTCTCGTCATCACCACCGCCTGCGTGGGTGCGGAGCCGGCCACGATCCATGTGTTTGTGGCGTTGGTGGACAACAAGCACCAGGGCATCGCTCCGGTGCCGGCAAAAATCGGCAATGGCGACGACCCGGCGAACAACTTGTATTGGGGATGCGATGACGCGCTTCCGCCACTGCTGCGCAAGAGCGCCGTTTGGAAACTGGAGAGCACAGGGCCCGGCCCGAAGCCGGAGATTTTGGAGCGAAAGATCTACACTCACAAAAGCGGCAAGTGGCGCATGGTCGCGGATGCGTATCGTGGCTCCGCAATCAAGGACTGCACGGCGGATTTTTTCAGCGCGCTCGGGAGCGAAACGCCTGTGGCCGAGATGCCCCTTGTCGTCTACATCGGCCATGATGGCCTGATGGAGTTTGCCGTGCCGGATGCGGCGATTGCAAAGCGCGGGCCGGGACGCGAGGCGATCGTCTTTTGCTGCGAGAGCCGGCAGTATTTCGGCAAACCGCTCGCCGCTGTGAATGCAAAGCCGGTGCTGCTCACCACGCAATTCATGTATCCCGGGGGATTCCTGCTGGTTGCCGCACTCGAAGGGTGGACGAAAGGTGAGACACCGGAGCAGATCCGCCAACGGGCGGGGGCGGCGTATGCACGGAATCAGAAGATTAGCGTGAAGGCGGCGACCGGGGTGTTTACCACGGCGCGGGAGTAGCCTACTTCGCTTTCGCGTCCTTCGCAGGCTCAGCAGTCTTTGGGATTTCGGGGGTGCCTTCTTTCAGGAACTCCACCTTGGCGTTGAGCTCGGGGGTGAGGAAGCGATCGGGATTTTCAATCTGCACTTTGATTTGCAGGGTGCCTTTCTGGCGATTGGCCTCTGGGGCCACTTCGGCGACGCGGCCCGCGTAGACTTTGTCCGGGAATGCCTCGGGGCTCACTCGGCAGCGCTGGCCCAGTGAGATTTTGGCGAGGTCGCGCTCACCGAGATCGATCTCGACCTGCAAATCGTTGGGGTCGGCGAGGGAGACGAGGGCGGTACTGGGGCCGCGGGTGCCGCCAAAGCTCTGAGGGGTGACGAGTTCGCCGGGGTCGGCGAGCTTTTCAAGCACGACTCCATCGATGGGTGAACGAATGACGGTCCAATCCAAAAATACCTGTGCCGACGCTCTTGCGCCATTGAGTTGCTCGATCTGCGCCTCTGCACTGGCTACCGCGAGCCGGGCTTCGTCCTCGCGCTCGGCTGTTTCGTTTTGCGTGGCGCGCAGCTTTTTCACCCGCGCGAAATTCACCTTGGCGCGCTCCACCGCCACGCGAGCCACGGCGATGTGGCCATCGAGTTCTGCGAGCCGGGCTTTCTGCTCCGCGTCGTCGAGCTGCACCACAATCTGGCCCTTCTTCACCCGATCTCCTTTTTTCACGCCGATCCATTTCACCTCGTTCATCACACGCGGGCTCACCTCGATACGCTCGCGGTTGATGATGTAGCCGCTGACCGTGAGCACGACCTCCCCGGGTTTTGCCTCCGACTTTGGAGCGGGTTTTGGCGTGGAAGCGGGGCTGCCGGAGTCCGCCGACGGCGTGGACAGAGTCGAACTGGCGGAGTCACTGGCTTTTGCGACATCGCGGGAATCAGGTGCCCAAGGCCGGGCAAACAAAAGGGCCACCGTGGTGGCGCCTGCCACAAAGATGATAATCGACCAGAATGCCCCATTTGACCGGCGGCGCCGATTCTCTGGTATGTGGATGCTCTGCAACTTGGCTGCGTCCATGTAGCGGCATTATGGGTGATCTGCGGGAAAGCGCATGGAAAATCGTAATTCCCCTGCCTTTCGGTGTGATGGAAGCGCGAGCGTAAACGATGGTTACCGGGAGAAGGGAGGGGCAAAAGGAGACGGGCGATCCCTCAACTGTACCGGGGCCGTCTCAACCTGTATTATCACGAGAGGGAGAACAGCGAAGGATGACTGAACTGGAAAAGGCAGAGCTATCCCACCGGCCTGCCGCGGCGCCCCCAGCCAGAGCGGGAGCCTTTCGTGTAGGCTTTCGGAATGCGACCTTGGTCGCTGGCTCCCGCACTCCAGATCGCGCCGCGCGCTCCCGCTGCTGATGAATAACGCAGGCTCCCTATACTGTAAGTCTATAGCCTATAGGTATAGCCGAAGGAAGGCTCAGAGGTTTACACACGGCCGATCGTTGCAAACCAGCTTGGGAATAGCCTGCGGCTATGGGGGGGAGCACTAGGAGGTATTAGACGGGAGGGCGGGATTGACCGATGCTTTGGAGCCCTTCGAGAACGAACCACTGCCTGCAACCTCACGGAGGCCAGAGCCTTTTTCTCTCAAGAAATGGCACCAACCGCTGGCAAGACAACCCATGACCACTGAACCCCTCGCTTTTGCCAATGATGATCAAAGACTCAAAGCGCTGCGCCGTTATGCAGTGCTCGATACCCAGCCGGAAAAGGCACTGGACGAACTGACGAGGCTCG
>JAYUWZ010000716.1:0-3299 GCA_043753265.1 Verrucomicrobiaceae bacterium | reverse complement strand
GCGGTGGTGGCTCGATTGCGGGTAATACCGTGCTCGGTCTCGATACCGTCCTTTCGCCCGGTGCTAAGGGCGCAGTCGGCACGCTTACGTTTGGCGGCACGCTGAATATCAGCGCGGCGCTGGATAGTGCTTCGCCAAGCCTTGAGTTCGGATTGGGCTCGGTGGCCTCGAGCGACACGGTAAACCTGAGCACCCTCGCACTCACCATCGGGAACGAAGCGTTGGAATTCTCCGACTTTTCCTTCACCGCCCTGGTTGGGTTCGGTCCGGGTGTCTACCCGTTGTTTACCACCGGCACGGCCATCGATGGCGCGCTCGGTGCCAACTTGGAAGGAACCATCGCGGGGTTCGATGCAACCATCAGCTTTGCGGATAGCAACTCCGACGTGATCCTCACGGTCGTTCCCGAGCCGGGCAGCACGATGTTGCTGCTGGGTGGGCTGGCCATGCTGGGTGCCCGTCGCCGCCGCAAAGCCTGAGAAAGGGCGGCCCGCTTTTTAAACCACTGAACTTTTCCAATCCAGTTTCGCGCCCGCCCCAGATTACCCTCTGAGGCGGGCGCTTAGTTTGATCCCTCCATCGCACACGCAATTTACCGAATGAAATCCATGAAGACCACAGCCCGCAGAATTCTCAAAGGCGGAATCGCCGCCCTCGTCACCCTTACCGCCCTTTCTCAGAATGGATTTGCCCAGCTAGCCCTCGGAACTGCGACTGGCACGTATAACCAGAATTTCGACACCCTCATCACCACGGGCACCGCGCAGCCCTGGGCCAACAACACGACGCTGGAGGGCTGGTATCTGTTCAACTCCGTGAGCGCGCCCATCACCACCTACAGCGCTGGGGCAGGCGCCTCCAATTCGGGGACCTTCAACAGCTTTGGAACGGGAACGGCAACCGATCGTTCGCTGGGAGGAACGGGCTCCGGCGGCACTTATTTTGGATCTCCGGCGACGGGACTGATCGCGGGATGGATGGCGGTTGCCTTCACCAATAGCACGCTTGGGAACTTCAACAGCTTCACGCTGGATTTCAATGGCGAGCAGTGGCGGAATGGCGGAAACGCCTCGGCGCAAACGATGGTGCTGGAGTACGGGTTTGGCCCCACATTCAACGATGTCTCATGGACTGCGCCGGGCGACACGTTTGACTGGGCATCGCCAGTGGTCGGAACCACGGCTGCGGCGGTCGATGGCAATGTGGCGGGTCTGGTGACTGGCAAGGGCGGGACCGTAAGCGGCTTGGAGTGGGAAGCGGGATCGACCCTATGGATTCGCTGGGTGGAGCGCAATGATACCGGAAATGACCACGGCTTGGGCATCGACGACCTGAGCCTCGACTGGACGACCGGTGCGCCCAACATCAACTACTGGGACACCAATGGTGCTACTGCGGGAACCGGTGGCAACGGCTCCTGGACGGCAGTTTCCACGAACTGGAATACGCTGGCCGACGGCACCGGGGCCGTTCAGCCACTGGCTGTTGGGGCGAAAGCGGTGTTCTCCGGTACGGCGGGCACGGTAACGATTGGTGCGAATGCGGTGGCGGATGGGCAGATTTCCTTTCGCTCGACGGGCTTTGTCCTCAGTGGGGGCACGCTTGCCCTGGGCAACTCCCGCATCGAGGTCCTGAACGATACGGATACGGCGACGATCAGCGCGACGCTGAGCGGCAGCGTGGGGCTGACCAAAGTCGGCGCGGGCACCTTGGTGCTTTCCGGGAGCAATACCTACACGGGCAAGACGACCGTGAGCATCGGCACACTGCAGATTGCGACCGACGCGGCGCTCGGTGCCACCACCAATGAACTGGCGCTGAACGGCGGCACCTTGAAGACCGTAAGCACGATGGACCTGAATGCCGACCGGCCTGTGACGGGGGCGGGGTCCATCGACGTGGCACCCGGCACCTCGCTCACGCTGAACGGCACCGTAACGGCGGGAGCCATCGGCATCACGAATACCGGCACGCTCATCTTTTCGGGCAGTGTGCCAGCCGTGGGGGGGCTTACCTTTTCCAAGAGCGGCACCGTGAGCAACACCGCCGGCAAGCTCGTCATCACTGGCGGCATCACCACCACGCACCCGGATGGGACGGCAATCATCAACAACGGCGTGGACTTCGGCAACGCCGGGCGGACGATCACCGTGGCCCGCGGAACTGCCGCGGTGGATTTGCGCTTCACTGGCAGCCTGGAGAACCAGAACACTGTCTCCGGTGGGAATCCAGTGGCGACGTATATCTCCAAACTAGGTGCCGGTGTCCTGGAGTTTGCCGGCGACAACAGCGGCATCCAGGGCGGCTTGAGCATCGGCTCGACGGCTGCCAATGGTGCACCCGGTGGAACCGTAATCATCCATAATGAATTCGGTCTCGGCACTTCCCAGCTCCGCTTCAACGGCGGCATCCTCAATAATGCATCGGCGGGGAAGTTGGACTTCTTCAGCATCGGCATCAGCCTCGCGGCAGGGCAGGCACCGGACTTTGGTGCCACCTTTAGCGGGCAGCCCTTTGAGTTTTTCGGTCCCGTGGCGCTCTTCGCGCTTTCAGGTGCCACCTTCCAGCACCGGATCGTCGCCAATACAAATGTGACCTTCTCCGGCGGGCTTCAGGGCGTTCCCACCACGGGCACACCGGGAGTCAGCACGGGTCTCACCATCGCAGGAACAGGCCGCGTATTCCTCACGGAAACCAATCCCATCCCTGTGCCCCTCACGGTGGAAGGAGGACGCCTTTATGTGAGCTCGAACTTTTCCGCAGCGGTCAAACCGGCGATCTTTGTGAACAATTCGGGCGAACTCGGCGGTGACCAGTCCAGCGGGCAGTCGCTGGGTGACGTGACTGTCCAGTCTTCGGGCGTGCTGGCCCCCGGCCGGCCCACCGATATCACCGGCACGCTCTTTGTGCAGAACCTAAGCCTGCAAGAGCAGGCCATCTACAGGGTGGATATCGGAGGGACTGGGGCGGGCGACTTTGATCAGGTGAACGTCGTGGGCGGGGTAACGCTCGGGGGCGCATTGAGCATCGACCTGGCAACGGGCTACTTTCCTGCCCAGGGCGAGACTTTCGTGATCGTGAACAACGACCTGACGGATCCGGTGAGCGGCCTTTTTGCAGGACTCGCGGAAGGACAGCACTTCGCGGCGGATGGCTGGGCCTTCCGCATCAACTACGGTGCAGGCACGGACGGAAACGATGTCGTGCTCACCTCCGTGCCGGAGCCCGGTAGCGCGGCGCTGCTGCTCGGGGGCCTTGGGCTGCTGTCGCTCCGCCGTCGCCGGAAGGGGTAGGCAGCC
>JAYUWZ010000715.1:0-3299 GCA_043753265.1 Verrucomicrobiaceae bacterium | reverse complement strand
TGGTTTGGCAACAGCGAGAGCCTGAACGCCGTGACGCAGGCCCACTGGAACCCCATCCTCACCGAGTCCGCGCGCGCCCTCGCCGCAACCGCCCGTGAACGCCTCCAGCGTCTCGCGGGTGGCGACCATGGTGGCCTCACACCCAGCACGGACATTATCGCCGACATGGAGACCGCCGGTTTCCACCCTGTCTCCGTGAGCCGTCGTGTCCTCTCGACCATCACGGCGGATGACGACCTCGCCCCCTACAAGACCACCCTCGCTGCCGACTCACTCCCCGTGCGGCGCACGTTTGTGGATTACATTTTGTTCCGGGGCCTCGCCAAAGTCCGCCGCCGCTTGTTCGGCGAGGATGGCAGTCGTGAAATCCAGCCCGAGGAAAAAGCGAAGCGTCTCACCGAGGAAAGCCGCGCCGCCTTCGAGGCGCAGATCGAAGACACGATGAGGGCACGCTTCCCCTCGCTCCCGTCGAAGTATTCCGATGCGACCGCCGACACCTACGTGAAGCGCTCCACCTCGGAGATTTCCGCCGCACTCATCGAGCTGGGCGACCAGCTCCGTCGGGAGAAAGCCGCGCGACAGGCTCCCTTCGATGTGAATGCACGCATCCTCACCGCGGCCACGGCGCTCTCCGAGCAGACCGCCCGCGTCTCGCAGGATCTCGTGCTCCTCGCGGAGGTCGAGCACGCAAAACTCGCCGGACCTGAACAGCCTGCACCACTGGGCACCGAGCAGGATTACATCCCGCAGCCCGGCCTCCTGCCGCTCCTTTAGTATGTGAGGGGATTTGATTCCTCACACAAAACACGCGCTCGGCGGCGTTGGATGGCTTAGAAACCCCACCAATGTCTGCCGATGAAACCTGGCGCCAGTGCTATCGAGAGCTTGCCCCGAAGCTCCTGCTCTTCGCCCGTCAATGGGTCCACTCCCAGGCGGACGCGGAGGACGTCGTGCAGGCTGCCTTTGTGCGATTCTGGAAAAAGCACCCCGGCGGCGCGCCAGAGCATCATCCGCTGCTTTACGCCGCCGTGCGCACCATCGCGCTCGATACCCTCCGTGGGGAGGACAGGAGGGCAGTGCGTGAAAATAATCCCGATGCCCCGATGCCACGCGACGGCGAACCTTTTTTCGATCTCTCTGTCGAGCAGGCCGAGCTGGCTGTCGCCGTGGATTGTGCGCTCCGCCATTTGCCCGATGAGCAGCGCGAGGTCGTGGTGCTCAAGCTTTGGGCAGACCTTACCTTTCAGCAAATCGCAGACACCCTCGGTGCTCCCATGAACACCGTGGCCGCGCGATACCGCTACGCCTTGGAGAAACTGCGCGAACGAATGACGTCCTATGAACGAGTCTGAACTGGAACAAAAACTTCGGGCGCTCCGCCCCTCACGCCCCTCGCACGAGTTGGAAGTGAACATCGGGCGCGAGCTCGCTCCCTCGCCCGCCCCGCGCGCGGGCACCCTTGCTACGGATCAAAAGTCCTGGCTCGAGCGCCTGCTTCCCGCACTGGGCTGGGGAGGATTGGGCGCAGCCTGCTCCGTGGTGGTGATGCTTTCGCTGAACCTCGCAAAAGACGCTCCTGCACAAAAGGTGGTCGCGGTGCCCGGTGCCGCCACGCCAGAGGCACCCTCCGCGGTTGCGCCTTCCGTGTCCTCCGAGTTCGAGGGAAATTCTGTGAGTGGCGACGTGGTCGATGCGTCTTATGAAGGGGTCATCGATGGTGGGCAGGATGGTCTCGCCCGCCGCATTCGCTATTCCTCCATCGAGCGCCGGTCGTGGAAAGAAACCGATGGCGCGGTGACCGTGGTGGAGATTCCCCGCGAAGACATCGTAGTGCTCCCCGTGAGTGTCCAATAGCCATGAAATACCCCACCTTTGTTTTCATCGCAGCCGCCATCGGCACCGGGCTGCTCATCGCCCAGACCCCGGAGCAGAAACCCGAGCCTGCAGGCGAGGGAACTCCGCCACCGCCCGGTGAACGCCGCGAGGGTGAACCAAGGCGCGGGGACAATCCGCAGCGTCCCGAAGAGTTCCGCCCCGGTGATGATCGCAGGCCGGGTGGCCCGGATCGTCCGCAGCGCCGTCCCGATGGCTCGGGAGGCGAGCGCCCTTTTCGCCCGGATGGCGAGCCGGGGGAACGCGTGCCACAACGCGGCCCCCAGGATTTCCCGGACGGTGAACGCCCTCCGCGTCCGCAGGGGCCTCGTCCCGGCGGCATGATGAACCAACCCGTGCCGCTGAAACTTCAGCCCTATCTGGGTGTCATCACACGCATGGCACCTCCCGAGTTGAACATGCAGCTTAAACTGCCAGAGGGGTTCGGATTGATTGTGGATGACGTGGTGGGCGATGGCCCGGCGAAAGCCGCAGGCATCCAGAGCGGAGACCTGCTCCGCATGCTGGATGATCAATGGCTCGCAAACACCCCCCAGCTCGAGTCGCTTGTGCGCCGGGCCGGGAAGGACAAGGAGGTATCTCTCACTTTGATGCGCGAGGGCTCGGAGCAAAAAGTCACCGTGAAAATCGGTGAGAAGATGCTGCCGATCCGCAGGCCCATTCCAATGATGAGCGGGATGCCAAACGATGGCCGCGACCCTTTTGCCCAAGGCAATGGGGGGCAAGGGCCGGATGGAACCCGCCAGCCATTCCGCGATGACCGCAATCAACCCGGCGCAGACAGGCAGATCCGCTACGCCACCGACCGTGCGCGTGTCGTCCGGCGCGACGACTCCGGCACCTACGAAATCGCCCGGGTCAACGGCACCCGCATATTCACCGCTCGCAAACCCGACGGCAGCATCGCCTGGAAAGGCCCGGTGGACAGCGAGGAGGATCGCAAGGCGATGCCTGCCGAGGTGCTAAAGAAATTTGAGGAAATCGAAAAAAGCCGCCCACTCGATCGTCTCCCTGGCCCTCGCCCAGGGGAGCAACCCAGCGAGCCCGAGCAACGTCGCGAACCGAGGCCGCAAAGCCCGCCACCCCCGCCCGCGCCGCGTGGTGTTGACCCATAGGAAACCACACACAGCGAGCGCCTCACCATTCCACTTGCAGTGGCTGAAGCACAAATCACTTTCTTGGATCGGCCAAAAATAGGGGCCTAACCATTGAGGCCGATTCACACCCCGTCCCCGAGTGGGGACGGGGTGAACTATTTTCGTGTGAGCTGAGCTTTTGAGCGAACCGATCCGTACGTAGTCCCGCCTTTAGGCGGAAGGAGCGATGAAGCTTTTTGAGGACGTCCAGAATAGTCGAGGTAGCGGCTGTGGTCCGAGCCGTTCCTTCCGCCTAAAGGCGGGACTACG
>JAYUWZ010000714.1:0-3302 GCA_043753265.1 Verrucomicrobiaceae bacterium | reverse complement strand
GGCTGCCGGTGGTGGTGCCGATGCTGCCTCTCGCGGGATGGATGCTGGCGAGCGTGCTTGCGCGGCTCCGCCAGCGTGAATGGGGCCGGCTATTCGTGCCGGTGGCTGCGAGCGGTGCGATTGCGGCTGCGGTGTGCACGGACTGGCTGAATCTCGGCAGCGAGAAGATCGTGAATCATGCGTACCACGTGGGCATGCGGCGCGCGACGCTCGGTGATCGCACGGGAGCGGCACAGGCATTCACGGCGGGTGCGGAGTGGAATCCCAACGATCCCGACTGCCCCTACCAGCTCGGCCACCTCGCGCTGCGAGGCGATGCGCCTGCGGAGGCGGCGAGATATTTTCAGCGCTCGCTGGAACTTTTCCCGCAGGGATTTGAGGCGCGCATCGGGCTTGCGGAATGCGCGCTCGCGCTGGGCACCGCGGAGAAGGCGCTGCCGGAACTGGATGCCGCACTGAAGATCGCGCCGAACAATCGCGAGGCGCTGATGACTGCAATCAAGGCCTACACGGCGCTTGGGCGCTGGATGGAGGTGGCGGACGCATGCCAGAAACGGCGCGGGTACTCGAAGTATCCATCGTCGATTTCCTTTACGGAGGTGCGCGCGCTGAGCCTGGCGAAGCATCCCCTGGAGTGCCTGCCGGTGCTGGATGAAGCGGCGCGCGCGCCGTGGTTTACCGCGGCGGAGCGGGGCAAGGCGGCATTCCTCGGCAGCGTGCTCGTGTGGCGCACACCGATACTGGGCGGAGCATCGGCGGCCACGGAACGTTGGAAACAGCTGGGTGCAAGTCCCGGCGGATTTTTCCCGCTGCTCGGGCAATTGCTCGCGGGCGAGAAATCCCCGGACGCCGTGAAGTCACTGCTGCCTGCGGAAGCGGCCGATGAGCCGCATCTGCGTTTTGCGCTGGCGCTGCACGCCCTCCAGCAAAAGGCGGTGCCGGATGCCGTCGCGCAGCTCGAGGCGCTGCTCGCAAGGCGCAAGGCGCGGGAGCTGCCCGAGGGGGAGCGGGAGCTGATGGAGATTTGGGCGCTGGAGCTTTTGGGTGGGGGGAAATCGAGGGGGACGCCGTAGTGCGGGGCAGCGCTGACTTTTAGTTCCGTGGGTTCCGCTTCGCTCCACACCACGGCTATTATTGTAGCTGCCGCTACGCGGCAAAATAGCGCTCTGGCGCTCGGGGAAGGGGTGCGAGGCACCACCTGTAGGGACAGCGCCTTTGACGGACAGCGAGTCCGTCGCACATTGCCACACAAAAAAACCGCCGGCCCACTTGCGTGAACCGGCGGCTTTTGAATGTCGTTTGCTGAACCTTGCTTACTTCTCAACGACCGTGACGCTGCCGCTTGCGGCGGGCGTGCCCAGGGGGGCGGTCTTTGGCGGCAGGAAGACGAAGTAGCCGCCTGCGCTGTTCGTCTTTTGGAAGGCCACGCCCACGAAGGCCTGAGCCTTGGTGGTGACGGGGTGGATGAAGGTGCCCTTCATCGCGCCCGTTTTAGCGACGAATGTCAGCTTGAGCGTGGTGGCGGCGGTCTCGCCGGCGGTGGCACCGAGCACGGTCACCTTGCTGGTGGCTGCGATGCTGCCGTCATTCGAGGTGGCGGTGGTCAGCGCGCCATCGGCGAGGGCGATTTCGATGTTTGCCGTGGCCGTGGTGGCGGCGGGCGGCAGGCCCGGCCCGAGAACGGTCTCGGAGTTGGGAGGCGTCGGGTTCTTGACGGTGGGCTTGGTGGGCACGAGGAACTTCGAGGCGACGAAGTCCGTGGTGATGCCATTCGGCCAGCCATTGGGATAGACCTTGTCCTTGATGTTCGCGACCTTGAACCACAGCATGTTGTCAGCGCGGGCGTCGGTCTGGGCTTGCGAGTCATCGAAGTCCACGTCGCCGGTGATGAAGCCCGTCTTTTTGTAGAGGGGATGATAGACGGGCCAATTGCCATTGGCGGCGAGGGCGTTGCTGTAAACGAGCACTGTGCCATCGGCGAGCTTGCCGACGATTTTCACGATGCCCGTGGGGCCGACGGTGACTGCGCCATAGCCGTCGCCCTGTGGGAAGCCGGCGGCAGCGGTGCCATTGTTGGGTGCTGCATCGGCGAGGAAGAGCGCGGTGTATTTGCCTTTTTCACGCAGCTTGTTGAGCACGCTGAGTGGGACGGGGTTCTTCGTGGGGTGGTAGCCCGGGGCTTTGTCGGCCTGCGGGATGGTGGCAAACGTGGTGGTGCCGGGCTGGTCCTTGAGGGTACCGGTGACCTTGTTTCCGCCGCCCAAGTCGATGGAGAGAGCGAGGTGGCCAAACGAGATGTTCGCGGGCTTCACTTTCTTGATGAGCTCAAAGGTGGGCGAGAGGGTCTTGCCGAAGCGGGCTTCGCCGTTGGTGAGGAAGACGCCGGTGATGACGATTGCCGAACCGCCGAGGGTGACCTTGCCGGTGAATGTGCCGGTCTTGGTGACTTTCACGTTCACGAGGCCGTGGTGCACGAGGGGGGTGGTCGAGCCGCCTGCGGGCTTGAGCAGCCCGTTGTAGGAGCCGACGAGCGCGGGGCGCAGGTTTACGAATGTGAACTTGCGGGTGACTGGCGCGGAGGCGTTGTTTTGCAGGTCGAACGCGGTGACAACCGCGGTGTTCAGGCCTTGCTCGGGGATGGTGGTGAGGGTCCATGTCCGTGCGACGGGAGTGCCGCCGAGGGTGGCCTGCTGGGGCGCTGCACCATTGAGGGCGATTTCCACGCGGGCGACGTTTGCATTGTCGGTCGCAGTGCCGGAGATGATAACGCTGGCTGCGATCACCTTCGCTTTTTCCTTGGGCGTGAGGACGACCACGGCGGGATTTTGATTATCCGCGTCGAGGATGTTTACGACGCTCGTGGACTGCGTGGTGCCCACGCTGCTGCCGTTGGTGGCGTTTTGCAGCACGAGGTTGATGGTCTCGCCAGCGGGCTCGATGCTGAGGTCGGACTCGATGGTGATATTGAACGTCTTGGAGGCGGTGTCGCCATCGGCCCAGTTGAGGGTGACGGGTGTGCTTGGGAGCGTGAAGTCATCGCCCACGGTTGCGGTGCCGCCAGCGGCGACTGCCACGTCGACAGAGACTGCATTTGCCTGGCCGCCGGTGCGGGTGACGGTGATGGTCACAGTCGTATCTGCGCTCGCGTTCTCGGAGCCCTGGTAGGTGGCTGCGGAGAAGTTGAACTCGCCGGCGGGATTGACGTCGTTCTCGGTGATGGTGAGCACCGCAGTGGTCTGGATGCCGAGGACTGCGCCGCCGGTGGGATTGGCGATGGCGAGGTTCACGGTTTCGTTGCCTTC
>JAYUWZ010000713.1:0-3303 GCA_043753265.1 Verrucomicrobiaceae bacterium | reverse complement strand
TCCCACCGTATTGAGTGTGCCTGGCGTGCGCTACCACGCGGACTGCCGGCTGGTCACATGGCATCCCGAGGGTTTGTTTGATGATGCGCTCGCGGATCGGGTCGCGGAGTTCATAGAGTCAGAGGAACGGATTCAAAAACTGCCATTCCATCGCTATGCCGACCTCTCCGGACTGGATCGCATCAGCCTCAGTCTGAATCATGTCTTCGAGATCGCGAAGCGGCGGAAAAGGGGATACAAAGGGAAGCCAGTAAAGTCGTCCATTTACGCGGTGCGCCTTATCAGCGTGACCATTGCGCGCATGTATCAGGAGCTAATGCAGGACTCTGGAATCGAAGTCGGCGTGTTTCGCCACCGCGCTTCCGCAGCGGCGTGGATGGAAGTTCCCGAGGAAGCGCTGAACCCGCCGACCACGCCCTGTAAAACCTATCTCCATCCACACCCATGAAAGCAAATATTCTAATCCTCGCTGCCTCAGCGCTTCTCTCCTTCACCACGCTCCCGCTCGCCGCGGGTGAAAAAACGGTGAAACATGTCATCACTCCCGAGCCCGACAACGCGTGGCATGTACGTCTCTCCATGCCCGCCTGGCTTGCGGGAGTGCATGGCGACACCGGCCTGGGCGGCAATAACGTAGGGGTGAGCGCCGGTTTTGGAGACCTCGTCCCCCATATCGACATGGCGGCTTCTTTCCGCGCCGAGGTGAGGAAAGGGCGTTTCGGAGGTTATCTCGATTTTCTGTATCTCAGCCTCTCGGATGGCATCGGAACGGATCGGCTCGTGAAGAAACTGGATGTGCGGCAGGACGAATATCTGGGCGATCTAGGTCTGAGCTGGCGCCTGATCGACAAGCCGGGTGGTTATCTCGAAGTCATCGGTGGTGTACGCTACACGAATCTTTTCGAGGAGGTGAATCTGGCAGGGAACGACCAGCGCATCGAGGAAGTGAGCACCCGGCTCGCACAAGCGGGCACCGTCTCCCGTGCGCTGCTCGCCCGCGAACTCTCAGTGCTCGCCGGACGTGACCCCGACGTGCCGATTGCGCCGCTCGCAGGGGCACGACCCGAGGAACTCGCGAAAGCGGTGAACCGCATCAAGGGGAATACCGAACAACGCCAGAAGAAGATCGAACGGCGCTTGAAGAATGCGCTCAACCAGCGGATCAGCCGTTCGGACGACTGGGTGGATCCATATGTGGGTTTGCGGGGACGCTACAATCTGACGCCCAAAGTGTATCTCAATGGCCGCGCGGATATCGGTGGATTCGGCGTGGGCTCCGATCTCACGTGGCAGGCGTCCGGTGGACTCGGCTGGCAATTTGCGACGAACAAATACCTGGAGCTCAACTACCGCGCGCTGAGCATGGACTACGAGGACAATGGCTTTTCCTACGACATGGTCACGCGCGGGGCGGAACTCGTAGTAGGCGTGAATTTTTGAGCACTGCGTCACACACCTCGAATCAGACCGCTATGAAAAATCTCTCTGCAACCCTCCTGCTTATGCCTGTGGCGCTTTTTGCGCTGGTGGCCGAGGCGCCCGCCGCTGCAGCGGCGAAACCCAAAGCTGCGCCGGCACCGGCAAAGGCCCCCGAGGATCCCGGGTGGCCTCGAGAGATTGCCAAGAACGGCACCAAGCTGACGATCTACCAGCCACAGATCGACGAATGGAAAAACTATCGCGAGCTCAAGGCGCGCGTGGCGTTTGTCCTAACCCTCAAGGACGGCAAGCCCGTGGTGGGCGTGGCGGAGATGGAGGGTGCGACCACGGCGGACATCGAGAAACGCACAGTGTTCATTCGCGATTTGAAAGTCACCGCCGCGCGTTTTCCCTCCCTGCCGGAGGCGGAGGCCGCGCCGACTGAGGCTCTGCTGAAACAGACCTTTCCCGGCCGCTCACTCACCGTCTCGCTGGACCGCCTCGCCTCCGGGGTCGAGCGCAGCAAGGATGCCGCGAAGCCGCTTGAGCTCAGGATGGAGCCGCCGAAAATCTTTACCAGCACGCAGCGATCGGCCCTGCTCATCGTGGAAGGCAAGCCCGTGACAGCGCCCGTGGATGGCACCGGCCTGGAATTTGTGGTGAACACGAATTGGGATCTGTTTTTCGATCCCGCAACGTCCTCCTTTTTCCTGCTCGACGACAAAACGTGGCTCACCGCGCCGAAGCTGGATGGGGAGTGGTCCCTCACGGCAAAGCTGCCTGTGGGGTTTGCGAAATTGCCCAAGGGCGAGCAGTGGGATCATGTCAAAAAAGCGGTGCCCGCGAAGGTGGCTAAAGGGATGAGCATCCCGCGTGTTCTCTATTCGGAAGAGCCCGCGGAACTGATCGCGTTCAACGGCACTCCGGTGTGGGAGAAGGTGGAGGCCACGCGGCTGCTCTGGGCGAAGAATACCGAGAACTGGGTCTTTCAGGATACGCAGGACAAGCAGGTCTATTTTCTCGTGAGTGGGCGCTGGTTTCGCGCGGCGACTATGGAAGGGCCATGGACCTATGCCGGGAACGATCTACCGGAGGATTTCAAACTCATCCCGCCGGATAGCGCGTGCGGGGATGCGCTCGCATCGGTGCCCGGAACGCCGGAAGCGGCTGACGCAGTGCTGCTCGCAGAGGTGCCCCAGGAGGCGGTGGTGAATCGCAAGGAGGCGGAGGCGAAGGCCAAGGTGGCCTACGACGGCGAGCCGCAGTTCAAGGCGGTCGAGGGGACGACCATGACTTACGCGACCAATACGAGCTCCGACGTGCTCCGCGTGGAGAATGATTACTATCTGTGCCAGGACGCGGTGTGGTTTGTCGGTGCGGCGCCTGTGGGCCCGTGGCGCATCTGCGTTACCGTTCCAGCGGTCATTTACACCATTCCCCCGGCGTATCCGGTGCACCGGGTGACGTATGTCAAAGTGGAAGTCGGCGAGACAGCGGATGTCGTGGTGTGCAGTTACACCGCGGGTTATTTCGGCGCCTTTGTCGCGGGAGTCGCGAGGACTGCTGCGCTGGTGTGGGGCACGGGCTATTACTATCCGCCGTACGTCGCATGGGGCGGGCGTGTGCCGATCTACCGTCCGTGGCCGGCGACCTATGGCATCGCTGCGGCATACAATCCGTGGACGGGCGGCTACGCGGTGGGCGGCCGGGTCTATGGCCCCTATGCGGCAGCTGGCCGTGCGGCTTGGTACAATCCCGCCACGGGCAACTATGGTCGCGCGGCACGGGTCGCGGGGCCTTACGGTGCGCGCACCGTGGCGGCGGGGTATAATCCGCGCACGGACACGGCATGGGCCACGCGGCAGGGCAACAACGGCTACGCCC
>JAYUWZ010000712.1:0-7073 GCA_043753265.1 Verrucomicrobiaceae bacterium | reverse complement strand
GATGATTTTGCAGCCCGATGGAAAGACGATGCTCAACCGCGTGGTGGTGACCAAAGCCGGGGTGGTGCTTGCGCAGATCACAGAGATTTTCAGAAAGGATGCAGGGCGCGGAATGCGTGTCCCCCCGGAGCTTCGTGAGACCGTTTCGACACAGGACTGACGTGCAAATATTCTTTTCCCTCTTTTCATCATGAAACCGATCCGCTTTTCTCCATGGTAATGCCGAACAAACCTGCCAAGCCGAAGTACAAGCGAATCCTGCTCAAACTGAGTGGCGAGGCTTTGAGGGAAAAGGGGGCGCCCGATACGATTGCGCCGGAGATCGTCCACCAGCTCGCTGAGGACATTCGTGAGATCCACCAGATGGGAGTCGAAATCGGCATCGTCGTTGGCGGCGGCAATATCTGGCGCGGGCTCAGCGCCAGCCATCGCGGCATGGAGCGCACCACGGCGGATTACATGGGCATGCTGGCCACGGTGATCAACGGCCTGGCAATTCAGGCGTCCATCGAGGAACTGGGCATCCAGACCCGCGTGCAGACGGCCATCCAGATGAATGCGGTGGCCGAGCCATTCATCCGCCGTGTGGCGGTGACGCATCTGGAGCAAGGGCGCATCGTGATTTTTGTGGCGGGCACGGGGAACCCGTTTTTTTCCACCGACACCGCCGCCGCACTGCGCGCAAACGAGATCGGTGCCGAGGTGGTGCTGAAGGCCACCAAGGTGGACGGCATCTACACGGCCGACCCGAAAAAGGACCCGACCGCGAAAAAGTACGAAAAGATCACCCACGGCGAGGCGCTGGCCCAGCGGCTGGCGGTGATGGATTCCACAGCGTTTTCCTTGTGTCAGGAAAATCGCATGCCCATCGTGGTGTTCGACCTTTTCACACGCCACAACCTGACCAATGTGGTGCTCGGCAAGCCCGTGGGCACCATGGTCGTACCCGAATAAATTTTATGGATCCCGAAGAAATCTTGATGACTGCCGAGGAAGGCATGGAAAAAGCCGTGGACTACATGTCGCACGAATTTGCGGCCATCCGCACTGGCAAAGCCTCCCCGGCATTGGTGGATAGCATCGACGTGGAGGCCTACGGCGCCGTGATGAAGCTGAAGCAGGTGGCGATGATTAGCACGCCCGAGCCGCGCATGCTGGTCATCAGCCCGTTCGACGCCTCCACCACGCAGGCCATCGAAAAAGCGATTCGCGAAAGCAAAATCGGCATCAACCCGGTGGTGGACGGCAAGATTATCCGCCTGCCCATCCCCGCACTGAGCGAGGAGCGCCGCCGCGACCTGGTGAAGACCTGCAAAACGATTGCCGAGGAAACGCGGGTGCGCATCCGCTCCGCCCGCCGCGATGGCATGGAGAGCCTCAAGAAATCGGAGAAGGAAGGCAAGATCACCGAGGACAACCTGAAGGACCTCGAAAAGGACGTGCAGAAGCTGACCGACGATTACGGCAAGAAGGTGGACGAGGCCGTGGTGGCGAAGGAAGCAGACATCATGAAGGTATGAGCCGCATTTCCTTTCTCATCGGTGGCGTGTTTGCAGCCGCGGCCTTTCTGGGTCTTGCGGCTTCCGGCACTGCCGCAGCCCCGCGCCCCGCGCAGGATTTTTCCTACACCGGCATCGGTGGAAAGAAAACGCTCCGCAGCCTGCGCAAGCAGCCCGTGGTGCTGGTGATTTCCAAGACGCCCAAGACGCGCGCCTTTCGCAAGCAGGTGAAGGCGCTCCTGCCCGTATACCAGGAGTTTGCCAGCAAGAAGGTGGTCTTCGTGGCCGCGTTTTCCGAGGAGTCGGGCGAAGTCGCGAGCGACATCCCATTCGTTCTCGCTGAGAACGGCCCCGGCGTCGCTGCCGCCTACGACCTGCAGGACGACCTCGTCGTCGCCATCATCGGCCCGGATGGAAATCTCGACCTCATCACCGACAAAAAGCTCGCGGCGTTGCGCATTCGCGAGGTGATTCAAAACAGCTTTGATGTGCAGAACGCGGCACGCAAGGAGATGCCCAAGGGCCCGCCGCTCTAGCGCGAGAGTCCGCACTTTTTCGACATGTCCAGCCAGTTTGGTCACGCGTTTCGCATCAGCACATTTGGAGAATCCCACGGCGGCGCCGTGGGGGTCATCGTGGATGGCTGCCCGCCCCGCATCGCCATCTCGGAGGAGGAAATTCAGCGCGATCTGGATCGCCGCCGTCCGGGCCAGAGTGAAATCGTGACGCCCCGCGACGAGGCGGACACCTGCAAGATTTTGAGCGGCACTTTCGAAGGCCGCACCATCGGCACACCCATCGCCGTGGTCGTGTACAACAAGGATGCGCGGCCCGATGCGTATCGCGAGATGGAGTCCGCATTCCGGCCCTCGCACGCCGACTACACCTACCAGGCAAAGTATGGCATCCGCAACTGGCAGGGCGGGGGACGCGCCTCCGCGCGCGAGACGATTGGGCGCGTCGCAGCGGCGGCCATCGCCAAGAAGGTGCTCGCGGAAATCGCGCCGGGAATCGAGATCGTTTCGTACGTGAAGTCGATCCACTCGCTCGTCGCGGACGTGGATCCCGCCACGGTGACCTTCGAGCAGACCGAGGCGAATATCGTCCGCTGCCCGGATGCCGCGATGGCGGTGAAGATGATCGATTTCATCAAGGAAGTGCGCTCCGAGGGCGACAGTGTGGGGGGCGTGGTGGAGTGCGTCGTGCGCGGCTGCCCGCCCGGCTGGGGCGAGCCCGTCTTTGACAAGCTGGAGGCCGACCTTGCGAAGGCGATGCTTTCTCTGCCTGCAACAAAGGGCTTCGAGATCGGCAGTGGCTTCGCCGGCACGCTGCAAAAAGGCAGCGAGCACAACGACGTGTTCGAGATGCAATCCGGCAAAGTGCACACGCGCACGAACCGCAGCGGGGGCATCCAGGGTGGCATCAGCAATGGCGAGCCCATCTTTTTCCGCATCGCCTTCAAGCCCACGGCGACGATTTTTCGAGAGCAGGAAACCGTGAGTGCCAGCGGGGAAAACACCCTTTTGAAGGCCAGGGGCCGTCACGACCCCTGTGTGCTTCCCCGGGCTGTGCCGATGGTGGAGGCCATGACCGCATTGGTTTTATGCGACCATGCCTTGCGCCAGCGCGCACAATGCGGATAGTGCGCCACCATAATGAACGAACTCAGCGCAGGAACGCTCGAGGCCATATACCTTTCAGTCATAGGACTGCTCACCATCCTCCTCGTGTGGAATGGATGGCGGCAGGGCGTCGCGAGACAGCTCATGACACTGCTGGCCATCGTGGGCGGCTATCTGGTGGGGTGGTATGCAGGGCCTTCGGTCGCGCCCATGCTCGCCTTTCTCCGCTACCCGGAACCGGTGCTGCGCATCCTCGGCGGGGTGGTGGCCGGGCTTGCCGCTTTCATCGGGATTCGCACCCTGCGGCTGCTGTTTTTCAAGCGCACCGCGCAGTTTGAGAGCATCCGGGTGCGCCGCATCTACGGTTTTTTCGGAGCTTTGGTGGGCCTCTTGTTTGGCGCAGGTCTACTGCTGTTTTCGAGCGACGCCATCCGCATGCTCGGCTCTGTGGCCAATATGCAGGTGCGCATTTCAGACCAGGACAAGCAGGCGAGGGCAGCCAACCCGAATGGTGCGAAGCTACTCCAAGTGGACGAGCCGAACCCTCTCATCAAGGGCCTTGCGAAGCTGAGTGACGCGCTGAACAACGGAAGCACGGGAAAGTTCATCCAGTCCTACGATCCGGTCCCGAAGAACGTGTATGCGACCATCGCGAAGCTCGCGATGATGGTTTCCAGGCAGGAGTCACTGAACCGTTTTCTGGCGTATCCCGGTGTGGAGGGTCTGGCGAACCATCCCAAGCTAACCGCCCTGCGCATGGATCCCACGGTCGGAGAGTTGCTCGCGAACAACAGTTACCTGAAGCTTCTGCGGCACGAGAAGGTCGTGGCGCTGGCCAGTGACCCGGAGTTTGCCGCGGAGATCAAAAAGGTGAACTTTGAGGAGGCGCTGAACGCGGCACTGAAGGGCGCACCCGGGGGAGAGTTGTAGAGGGAGGGGCACGACGTTTCGAATGGGATTCCTTCACTTCTTGCTTGGCGATGGGCGTGTGTCGCGCCATGCGGGAAGGATGCACTCCCGACGCTCCTTCCTTGCCACTCTCGCTGCCGCCACCTTTGCCGCCCCAGCATTCGGGCAGACAAAGAAACTCGGCATCCGGCTCGGTTACGACAACTTCGCCGTGCGAGCGATGGGCTGGAAGGCCGCGCGGCTCATTGAGTATGCCGTGGAGCAAAAGTGCGACACGCTCTTTATCTCTGACCTGGAGGCTTACGACTCGCTGGAGGAGACCGCGCTGAAGGATGTGAAGAAGAAAGCGGACGACGCGGGCATCGCCCTCTACGCAGGCGGCTGGAGCATCTGCCCCACGAGCAAAAGCTTTAGGCCAAAGTACGGCACCGCGGAGGAGCATCTGCGGCTCGGCATTCGGGTGGCGAAGACGCTGGGCTCGCCCGTGTATCGCGTCATTCTCGGCAATGCAGAGGATCGCAAGACAGAGGGGGGCATCCGCGCACGCATCGCTGACATGGTCAAAGTGCTGAAGGCCTGCCGCACCGAGGCCGTGGACTCGGGGGTGAAGATTGCCGTGGAGAACCACGCGGGCGACATGCACTCGTGGGAGCTGCGCGATCTCATCGAGGAGGCGGGCAAGGATTTCACAGGGGCCAATATCGACAGCGGCAACGGGGCCTGGACCCTGGAGGATCCGCACGATGTGCTGGAGGTGCTCGGCCCGGTGACCCTGTGCTCCAGCCTGCGCGACGACATGATTTGGGAAACGCCCGATGGTGCCACGGTCCAATGGACCGCAGCAGGCGAGGGCCTCATCGACTGGAAGCGCTACGCGGCGCGCTGGCTCGAGCTTTGCCCGAAGGTGCCGATCCAGATTGAGACCATCGGTGGTTTCTCGAAGAACTTTCCCTACAAGAAGGACGAGTTTTGGAAGAACTACGACAAGCGCCCCGAGGCGCTTGCGCATTTCGAGGCCATGGCCAAGCGGGGCAAGCCCATGCAGGGTTTCAAGGCGGAAGGGCCTGACAAGAAAAAGGCGGAGCAGGATTTCCAGAAAGGTGAGCTGGAGAGGTCATTGAAATACCTCCGCGAGGAGATTGGGCTGGGGCTGAAATAGGGGCTTTTCGCGCCCATTAAACCACGTGCCGAAGGCCTTGGGCACGGGGTTCCGAGCCAATTGCCACTTTGTGGAAAAAATTCTTGCCTCGTAGCGGATTCGTTATAATCTATCTCAAATCAGTATAGTTTAAATCGGCCCGCACACCATGCCAATCTTTCAAGACATCACCGCAACCATCGGGCGCACCCCTTTGGTAAAACTGAATCGGATTGCCCGTGACGTTCACGCGACCATTGCGCTCAAGGGCGAATTCTTCAACCCGCTGGGCAGCGTGAAGGATCGCATCGGGAAGGCGATGATTGCAGCGGCCGAGCAGGACGGGCGGCTGACGAAGGGAACGACCATCGTGGAACCCACCTCGGGCAATACGGGTATCGCCCTGGCCTTCGTGGCGGCGGCGAAGGGGTATCCACTGATTCTCACGATGCCCGAGAGCATGAGTGTGGAGCGCCGGGTGCTGCTGGCACTGCTGGGCGCGAAACTGGTGCTGACCCCGGCGGATAAAGGTATGAAGGGCGCGATAGCGAAGGCCGAGGAACTCGTGCATGAGGGCGAAAATTTCTGGATGCCGCAGCAGTTCAACAACCCGGCGAATCCTGAAATCCACCGGCAGACCACAGCCGAGGAAATCTGGGAGTCCACCGGGGGACGTATCGATGCGTTTGTGTCCGCTGTCGGCACGGGCGGGACGATTACTGGAGTGAGCGAGGTAATCAAATCGCGAAAGCCGGGATTCCGCAGCATCGCGGTGGAGCCCGCCGCATCGCCCGTCATTACCCAGACTCTCAATGGCGAGCCGCTGAAGCCAGGTCCTCATAAGATTCAGGGGACGGGTGCGGGCTTCGTGCCGAACAACCTGAATGTCGCAATTCTCGATGAAGTAATCACGGTGTCCAATGAGGATGCCATTTCCACCGCCCAGCGCCTTGCAAAGGAAGAAGGCCTTCTGGTTGGAATCTCTACCGGAGCGAATGTGTTTGCCGCAATGGAGGTTGCAAAACGCCCGGAGTTTGCAGGCAAGCTCATCGTGACTGTGGGATGCAGCACCGGCGAGCGCTACCTGAGCACCGCCCTGGGAGACAACGCCCGCAAGGAGGCTTCCCCACAATGAGCGCACTCTTTTACGAAACCGCTGTGCTCCCGGAACACGCAAGAGTGAAAGTGCGAGAGGCTGCGAGAGTGGCCGAGCACGTCGTCTCGCAGTACCGCAGCTTCACGGTAAAGCACCTGCTGCTGCCGCTGCTCACTCAGGTGCTCTACTCGAAGTGCCTCGTGGCGGATGCGCTGGGCAGTTTTGAATCGCAAGGGGAGCGTCACTTTCTGCCGCGCTTCTTTTTCCAGCGTACCCAGGTAAAAAAGGAGCGCTTCAAAATCGGCATCTTCGCAGGCATTCACGGGGATGAGCCTGCGGGCATTCTCGGGCTCATGGATTTCGTGCGCGAGCTCGATGAGGATCCGGAACTCGGGCGGCACTTCGAGCTGTCGCTTTATCCCCTGTGCAATCCCACGGGTTACCTTTCTGGAACGCGTGAATCCGCAAGCGGCAAGGATCTCAATCGCGAGTTCTGGCGTGGTTCGAAGGAGCCGGAGGTGGCTTTGCTGGAGAAAGAAATCGCCGCGAGAAATTTCGACGGGATCATTTCGCTCCACAGCGACGATACTTCACCGGGATTTTACGGGTATGCACGGGGATCCGTTTTTGCCACGCACCTCCTGGTGCCCGCACTGACTGCTGCGGAAAAGGCTCAGCCCCGCGACTCGCGCAGTCTCATCGACGGCTTCCGCGCGGTGAACGGAATCATTCACGATTCGTTCGACGGAATCCTGAGCGCGCCCCCGAGCAAGAAGCCGCAGCCTTTCGAGATCATCCTCGAAAGCCCT
>JAYUWZ010000711.1:0-3305 GCA_043753265.1 Verrucomicrobiaceae bacterium | reverse complement strand
TGGCGATGGTGCGGAGGTTTGGGACGAGGATGGGAAGCACTACCTCGATTTCGGCGCGGGCATTGCGGTGACGAGCATCGGGCACTGCCACCCGCGCGTGGTGAAGACGATGCAGGAGCAGATCGGCAAGCTCGTGCATACCTCGAACCTGTACTTCACACGGCCGCAGGGCGAGCTGGCGCAGCGGCTTGTGCGGCTGGTGGACCGGGGCGGCAAGGTGTTCTTTTGCAACTCCGGCGCGGAGGCGAATGAGGCGCTGTACAAGCTCTCGCGGAAATTTGGAAATGAAGGGGCGCATCCGGGCGATGCGCGCTTTGGCATCGTGACGATGCTCGGCAGCTTTCACGGGCGGACGCTTGCGGGCATCGCGGCGACGGGGCAGGAGAAAGTGAAGAAGGGATTTGAGCCGGCGGTGGAGGGGTTTCGCCATGTGCCGTTCAATGATGTGGCGGCGCTGCGCGCGGCGGTGACGGTGCCGGGCACGGTCGCGATTTTGCTGGAGCCCATCCAGGGCGAGATTGGCGTGATGCCGGCGACGGAGGAATTTCTGCGCACGGCGCGCGCGCTGTGCGATGAGCACAATCTGCTGATGCTGCTCGACGAGGTGCAATGCGGCCTGGGCCGGACCGGCGACTGGTGCGGCTGGCGCACGCTCGCGCCCGGCGTGGAGCCGGATGCGGTGAGCTGGGCCAAGGGCATCGCGGGCGGGTTTCCGCTCGGGGCCATCTGGGTGAGCGAGCGCGAGGTGACGCTGCGCGACGGCACGAAAAAGAAGCTCTGCGATTTGCTCGGGCCGGGATCGCACGGCACGACCTTTGGCGGCACGCCGCTCGTGTGCGCGGGCGCCAATGAAGTGCTCGCGGTGATCGAGGAGGAAGGGATGCTGGCAAACGCCCGCACCGTGGGTGCGCATGCGCTGGATGTGCTGAAGGCGATTGGCAGCCCGCTCATACAACAAATCCGCGGCGTGGGGCTGATGATCGGCATCACGCTGGTGGAGGATTTCGCGCAGCGCGCAAAGCTGCCCGAGGGCAAGGCGCCGTCGCTTTATATGGTCGAGCGCCTGCACGAGGCCGGTCTGCTGGTGATTCCCAGCGGCACGCACGCGCTGCGCTGGCTGCCGCCGCTGAATGTGACGGCGGCGCAGATCGATGCGGCGGCGGGGATACTGAAGGGTGTGCTCGGAACGATTCAGGATTAGGCTTTTCGTCTAGATGAACACAACCGTTCTCAAATCATTGCTGAGTGAGTGGACAGATATTGAGGAGGCCATGGCGTACATAGGAGTTTCACTGGGTGTGTTTTCTGAAGTAGGAGACGGGTTTTCAGAGAAATGGTTTTTCGGTTCATCCAATCCAGGTTCAAACATGCTCTACGCGATACTGACCGAATTGGAGAAGCACGGAGTCCTGGAGTCGCGTGAAGGAGACCATGATGGTGCCGATTCTCAATATCGGTGGAGTCCTTCCTACGATGTAATGCGAGGAAAGTGGGATGCTACATAGATGACTCACCTAGACGGTAAATGACTTGGGACTACCTCATCGTTGGCGCAGGGTTTTCTGGCGCGGTGCTTGCGGAGCGCCTTGCCAGTCAGCGCGGGGCGAAGTGCCTTGTCATTGATCGGCGGAAGCACATTGCGGGTAATGCGTATGACCACACGGATGCCGCGGGGGTGCTGCTGCACAAGTATGGGCCGCATTACTTTCGCACGAATAGTGAGCGGGTGCGCGAGTATCTGAGCCAGTTTACGGAGTGGCACGCGGTGAACTACAACGTGCTCTCGCACACGCACGGACAGCTCTGGCAGTTTCCGATCAATCTCAACACGTTCGAGCAATTCATCGGGCGCGCGAGCACGAGCGACGAGATGGAACGCACGCTTGCGGAATGGCGGGTGCCGATTGATTCGCCGCGCAACAGTGAGGACGTGATCGTGTCGCAGGTGGGGTGGAAGTTGTACGAGATGTTCTTCAAGAACTACACGCGCAAGCAGTGGCGGCGCGACCCGCGCGAGCTGGATCCCAGTGTGTGCGGGCGCATTCCCGTGCGCACGAATCGCGACTCGCGCTATTTTGAGGATCGCTTCCAGGCGCTGCCGCTGCACGGCTACACGGCGATGTTTGAGCGCATGCTGCGCCACCCGAACATCGAGGTGCGGCTCGGCGTGGATTTCCGCGAGGCGCGGCAGCAACTCAGCTACCGGCATCTTATCTACACGGGGCCGATTGACGAATATTTCGACAATTGCGAAGGACCGCTGCCGTGGCGCTCGCTGCGCTTTGAGGCGGAGACGCTGCCGGTGGAGTATTACCAGACGGCGATGCAGGTGAATTTTCCCAACGACCACGACTATACGCGCATCGTGGAAATCAAGCACGCCACGGGGCAAAAGCTGGCGGCCACGACCATCGTGCGCGAATACCCCGAGGACTACACGCCGCAACTCCCCGGCTCACCCGGCGCCGAGCCCTACTACCCCGTCCCTGCGCCGGATGCCCGTGCCCTTTACGCCAAATACGCCGCGCGGGCAGCGGCGGAGAAAGGGGTGTCTTTTGTGGGGCGGCTTGCGACTTACAAGTACTACAACATGGACCAGTGCGTGGCGGCGGCGCTGGCGGAGTTTGATCGGCTGGTGGTGGTGTAGGGAGAAGCGCACCAAGGGCGCGCTCCCGAAAGCGGAGCGCCGCCACTGGGAGCGCCGATGTCCTCAATCGGCCTTTTCATAGCGCGAAGCGCGTGGCTATTGCAGCGCATTCGATACCTCGGTAAAGGCCTCGCATGCCTGAACCGAAAGGCTGGTACTCACGAGACTATCTCCCCCACTTCGACCGACCGGGAGTGGTGCAAGCGATTACGTTTCGCCTCCACGATTCCATGCCTGCCGTGCTGCTTGAGCGTTGGGAACAAGAGATTCAAGCGCTTCCATCCACAGCGCAGTTTGCCGAACGGCATAGACGGATAGCTGCATATCTTGATGCCGGCCATGGCGAGTGCTGGCTCCGCGATCCAAGAGTTGCCCAAGTTGTGGAGGATGCATTCCTCCACTTCGATGGTGAACGCTATCATTTGCTGGCATGGGTAATCATGCCGAATCACGTTCACCTCCTTGCTGAGATGCGGGAACCGTGGGCGCTCGATAAGACCATTCAGTCTTGGAAGACGTGGACGGCAAAAAGTGGAAATGAAGTACTGATGCGAAATGGCGCGTTTTGGGGACGCGATTTTCACGATCGTTATATTCGCGATGCCGATCACTTCGAAAACGCGATGCGTTATATACACGAGAACCCAGTGAAGGGGAC
>JAYUWZ010000710.1:0-3307 GCA_043753265.1 Verrucomicrobiaceae bacterium | reverse complement strand
GGGAGTGAAGGCGGTGGAGCTTTCAGTAAACGAGGCGAGCGTCAGAAACGCGGTTGTCGCCCAATCCGCAAACGCTGCTGATCTCGGATCGAAACCCGCTGATATTGGTGGTTCCTTTGGCAGCACGGCTTTTGAGTCAATTGATTTGAGCGGGATTCAGCCGGGCGACAAGGCGCTGGGAAAACCTGCGACTTCGGTAGAGCTGACCGAAGGCCAGCCGCTCCGCCGGTAACGGTTACCTTTTCTCGCTGCCTTGATTGATCGCAGCTTCCGCGAGAGCTACTTCAAGTTCGGATTGTGCAACGCACCCGACATCAAGAAAAATGCCGGTGAGTGCGGTTTTGATGCGTTCCGCCTCGGTCGGTTTCAAACCGGCGTCGATACGTTTGAAGAGTTTCATGGTTGAGCCGTGGATTCCGAGAGAAAAGCTCACCGCGTCGCGATGGGCAATTTCGTAGCGCTCCTCGTTGACCACCAGCTTATCCAGTTCGAGGCGAGATACGAGTTCAGCTCTGAGACTCTCAAAGCTCGCCTTATCGTTGCTTTTGCCAGTCATGGCATCAAGCACGCGTGCTTGATGCTGATTCAGAATTTCAACGACTAACGTGCCGTTTCCTCGGTTCCCAGAATGGCGTCATGCATGCTGTGGCCGACTGATTTTGTGAACGGCGCTAATTCGAGCTTGGGGGCAAGGGCAGTCCAGTTGGCGGAAAAGCGGTTCAGATACTGATCGGTCAAGAATGTGGGGCGGTGGGTTTTCGCGGGCTTTCCAAAACGACGTGCGTATAGCGCATCTACGCGTGCGTGTTCATTTGCGATGTGGCGGAGATATGGTTCGGGCGAGCCAAACTGCTCCAAACTGCCGGCAATCTGGAGGTAGATCTGCGAAAGGCTGCGCTGGGCAGGGCGAAAGCCTCGGGATGGGTTGAATGCGTCGGTGTAGGCTGGAAGCTCCTGCATGTGACCCGGCATTGCCGAGGCAAAAAGCAGTCCTATAAAAAGCGCAACGGTTTTCATGGCGGCGGTGGTGAAGGAGTGTCCGATACTACCCCTTTTTTGTCCAACGAAAAGGTGTCCGATAGGACACTGTTCAAGAATATTGGCCTTGGGACTCTGCGGGCGTGCTACTACTCAATTTCATCGCGAGCCGATTGCGGGAACTTCGACGTAAGCATGGCCTGACGCAGGAACAGGTGGCCGTCCTGCTGGGAACCGATTTGAAATGGTATCAACGAGTAGAGTGGAAGGCGAAGGATGTGCGAGCCAGCACGATTGAGCGCCTCGCCAAGGTGTTCGGTGTTTCGTCTGTTGACTTTCTCGCCAAGGATCTACCGGAAACAAAGGTGAGTACCGTGCCGTCGGCACCGCACAGGCCGCGCAAGACGGTGAAAAGCCGTCCGACAAAAAAGGAATAGCCTCATATTCTACAGAACGCTTCCCCGGCTTGGCCATCCAGACATGGGAATATCGCCAAAAAATCCAGAAAACCTAGTGAACCGACACGAGGAAAGCACGAAAACGGGGGGTATTAAGATTATATGGATTCTGTTTTTAAACTCCTTGAGATTAGAGGCATGCCGATATTTTTCTGAGCATATTTTACTGTAAGTTACGCAGCGTTCATCGAAAATTGTTTGAACATTTTGTTGCGTTATGCTTCAAAGCCTCTGGTCAGGAGATTCCTCAAGGCGACTCGCTAAAAAACTGCGGCGCGAGAGTAGTCATCCAATTTCCTGTTCTGACTATGTTTGCGAGCCCTTCCTTCAAAAATGCCCCCATATCTTTGTATTGCCAATAGTACTTATCATTAACCCCCATCGAAGACCGAAAGCGTTGAGCAGGGTTTTGGTATAACGCTTTCGATGGACGATTTACGTTCCAAATTTTGCAGATTTATACTTCGCGTTTAATTCGGCAGAAATTGCCACCGGAATAATGCAGAATACCAAAGATCAGTGGAAATCCCGGCCGGGTTCGACGGACTCTTCAGGGCGTCCTGGCCATTAGCCATTGGAACTTACCTAGTGCGGGCAGCAACGCGGGTGGCGCGAAGGCGACGAATTCTTAACAACCAACAACCCTAGGAAACATTGCAATCCATGAAACTACTGACTGCTGTCTCACTGCTAGCGCTGAGCTTGATCTCGAGCGCTTTAGCTCAAGCTCCACGGGAGCGAAAAAGCATCAATGCATTCACTCCAACGGAATTGGGCAATTACATCCACGCGCTGGACATCCTCCGAACCCGCTCGGCGGTGGATGATACGGACGTGGCGGGCTACACGTATTGGGCCGATCTGCACAATGATCCCTTTGTGGGTCCCTGCGAACACGGCAGCGATTCGTTCCTTGCTTGGCACCGGGCGCACCTGTATTATTTTGAGGATCTGCTGCGAAAATCCGACCCACCGCGCACGGCGGACGTGACCATTCCGTATTGGGATTGGGTGCATCCGCAGGCGACGGGCAAGTTTCCTCCGGCTTTCTCCCAGCCCGGTCTGAACATGCCGAGGAACAACGGCCCCGCGACCCTCCAGGTACAAGCGGTCGATTTCGTAAAGAACCTGGGCTGGAATGATTTTGGCGGATGGCCGCAAGGGAGCCCGCAAGGCAACTATGGTGAGCTCGAAATCGGCCCGCACAATTACATGCACGGCACCTTCATCGGTGGGCAAATGGGCAGTCCGGCGACAGCGGCGAACGACCCCATCTACTGGAGTTTCCACTGCTTCATTGACCTGCTCTGGGCCGAATGGCAGAAGCGCCATCCGGGCGAGGCGCCCACCTCCGTCGACCATTTGCTGCGCGGGTATGGTCCCACGTTTCCCCTGCGCAAGGTCGGCGATTTTCAGGACATCACGACGCTGGGATATCGCTACCTCTACACAACGGAACTGAACAACGAGTTTGGCACGCCACCGCCACCACCGCTGCCGCTTCCGATGTTTGCCGCGGCGCGGCCCTTGGCCCGGATGAACGCGGAAGCGTTGCCGGAAAGTCTCCGCAAAACTTCGAGTGTGAACTTCAAACTGCCGGCCGCGCTGCCAGCCGCGAAGAAGACGCTGCTCCGAATGAACGATCTCAAGGTATCGACAGCCGGCAGTTACATCGTGCAGGTATATATTCACCCGGCGGGAGAGGCGTTCGCGTGGGAGGACGAAGCGTTTGCCAAGCGCTACTTTGCGGGCGCTATCACCCTGTGGCGGGCGCACACGATGCCGGAGGGGGCAGGTCATGCGGGCCATGCGGCGCATTCGCATCATCCCGATTCCGCGATTGCTCGGTTGGATGTGACCAAGCTGCTTGC
>JAYUWZ010000709.1:0-3311 GCA_043753265.1 Verrucomicrobiaceae bacterium | reverse complement strand
GCAGGCCTTTGGAGACGATGTGGTCGCGGGTTTGGTAGTAGTTCAGGACGTTTTCCTGCATCCACTTTTTGTGCCGGCTGAGTTCCACAACGCGGTGGGCGTGCTCGCGTTTGAGGATGCCCATTCCGCAGAGCGTCGGCATCCACACCACGAGGCCCGTGGTGAGGATTGTGATCTGCGAATACGTGGGGGCGAAGTCCTCGCGGCAGGGAAATGCGTGCCGCCATTTTTCCATGCGCGCCTGGTTGTTGGGGGTGATGGATGCGGGTTTCTGGTAGTCGCGCCAGAACTCGGTATCGGAGCGGCCCGTGTGGTAGTGAAAGCTTATGAAGTCGACGTAGTCGTCATATGCGCAGGCAACGAGCCGGTTGTAGTGCGCGGCCATGGCGGGCATGGAATCGCGGGTGCAGAAGGGCAGGAGGAGATCGGTGAGCAGTTTGATTTGCATCGTCATGCCGTGGATGGTGGAAGCCTCCAGCGGCTCGGAAAAAACACCCGAGAGGCCGATGGTGCAGACGTTGCCGAGCCATTGCTGCTCGAACCGCCCGGGCTTGAAGCGAAGGATGCGCGGGGCGTCTCCGATGTCCACGCCCGTGGCGCGCAGCTCAGCAATGGCCTGCTCGTCGCTGACGTAGCGCGAGGAAAACACGTAGCCGCGGCCGAGGCGGGCCTGCGTGGGGATTTGCCACATCCACCCATTCGGCATCGCCCGGGCCAGGGTGTAGTTGGGCATGGGCTCGCCGGGTGGGAAGGGAATGATGCGGGGGATGGCGGAATCGACCTTGATATAGTCTGCGTAGCTGCGCCACTTCGGCTGGAAGGCCTTTGCGAGGAGGAGGCGGTGAAAGCCCGTGCAATCGATGAACAAATCTCCCGCGACCTCGCGTTTGTCGCGCGTGATCACGGTGGTGATGTAGCCGGTCTCGGGATCCTGTTGGAAGGATTCCACGCTGTCGTCGTAGTGGCGCACGTTGGGCCGCTTGAGGGCGACCTCCTGAATCCACGCGGCGAATTTCAGCGCATCGAACTGGCACGATGCGAAAGACAGGGAGGTGTTGATCGTGCCGTCGGGATTGTGGAAGTGGTCCGTGCGGTTCCTCTGCATCAACTGCGCAAACAACTGGGCGTCACCGAGGCGCGCGCCTTCGGCGGCGGTCGCGGCGAAAAACTCCTCCAGCCCAGTGTCGTAGTGATGCCTGAAATATTTCATCGGGGCATCGATCGGCGCGAGATACTCGCTGCCGGGCCCCTGCCAGTCCTTATACCAGATGCCGAACTTGAAGGTCGCGCCGGTGCGCCTGAAAAATTCGCCGAGCGAGAGTCCGTTCTGCGGATCCATGACGAAGCCGAGCAGCACGCCGGTGACGCTCTCGCCCACGCCGATGGGACCGACGGCGCTGGAGTCGATGACGACGACGCGTTTGTCAGGGAAGCGATTGGCGATGGACAGCGCGGCCATCCAGCCAGCGGTGCCGCCGCCAACGATGACGATGTTCTTCATGGGGAGAAGGGATGGATTTAGGTATGTAAATTTCCTGTTAGCCACGAATTCGCCGCGTGGCGAGGAGGAAACGCTTGAGACGTTGAGACGTTGAGACGTGGAGACGTTGAGACGTTGAGACGTGGAGACGTGGAGACGTGGAGACGTGGAGACGTGGAGACGTGGAGACGTGGAGACGTGGAGACGTGAGAATGACGAATGACGGATTCTGAAGCTCGGTGTCCGAGCCACTCTTTATTCTCACCTCTCACTTCTCACGGTCAGTCACCGCCCATCGTTACTTCACCGGCTGCGCATCCGCTGTCGCTCGCACAGCACGCGTGCGGATGTTTTCGTTTTTGATGCTGTTGATCCACGCTTCCTTTGTGGCTTGGTCCAGCTGGCCCCGCTTGGAGTTGAGAAATTGGAATACCCCCGTGTCGTAATCAGGGTGCTCGCGTTCAGCGGCGAGCCAGGTCCCCAGGGTATCGGGCTCGGTGGCGGCCCATGTGGTGAAAATTACTTCGCTGCCTGCTTTGCGGGCCTGACTTCCCACGGGAAAACGCTCCACCCACGGCAGCGCTTCCTGGGGCTGGCGGTTTTTGGTAATTCGCGGCAATACTTGATGCATCGCCTGTTGGGAGATGTAGGGCTGGCCGACAAAGGGCTCGAACCAGCGCTCCATTTCCTCGCTGCCGCCTTTCCAATCCATCCGGAGGCGAGACTGTACCAGCGCGGTGAAAATATCCGCCGCCCCGGGGCCCTCCGCGCCGCCCTTCTCGATCCATTCCTGAAAAAAGGGCGTGTAGCGGGCACCCTCGGAACTATTGACCAGAGAGCGCACGAGCCAGGGCTCGTCGGCAGGAGCGGCTAGGGCGCGCAATGCAGCGAGCGCGGTGGGGGCGTCGCGGAGGGCTGTGCTGCCGAGGTAGCCATTGAGCATTCCCGTGCGGAATTTTCCCTCGGGCTGCGTCTCCAGCCAGGCCCGCGCGGCAGCGGGATCGCGCTCGGCCCAGCCGCGCATGGCAAAGCGGCCGCTGTGGGTTTCCCAGTCGTTCACGGGATCCTTGGGGCGAAAGCTCATCAATGCATCCGCGCCTGCGACGTCGCCAAAGCGCTGGAGGAAAAGTTGCTGCTCAGCCTCGGAAATCATCCCTGCCAGGCGTGCCTTCCAAATGGTCTGGTGGACGGCGCGCCAGTTGGCGGAAGTCACGCCCTGGAGCGCCTGCGAAATAGCCATGTGCCTGCCGAGTCCCGTGGGCTCGGAAGCCGCGCGCCCGATAGCCTGGATGAGGTCCTTGTCCTCCGCCGATCCTGCAATCGCACCGGCACCGGAAGTTTCGCCATTGCCCGCAGGATTGGTGACATCCAAAGGCAATGCGGAGCCGGGGACGCGATTGCTCTCGCCCTGCGTGCCGGTGGAAGGCAGTGGCGCAAGTGGTGGCTCAGCGGTAAAGCGCCCGATAAAAAATGCGATGGCGATGGCCAGGGCGATGCAGGCAACATGGAGGGGTCGCATAGGCGGGATGGTTTGCGGTGGAGGGTGGAAGCGTCAAGATTTGCGAAAACGAAAAGCTGTTAGGCAAGGTCTTGCAGTAACACAGACGCGCGCGCTGCCTGCTCATGTATATCGCAATTACGGTCCGCTGGGATCGAGAAACGCTGCGCCGCTTTGTCCCGCGCCGATTGCGGGCTTGTTGAGAAAGTAACCAAAGCCGCCCAGAGTTGTGCCCTTGTTCAGCAGTATCCCCTCGAAGGCTGCACGCGTTCCGTCCGTGTGCAGGAAGCTGCCTTTATATACCCCACTGGCTGGGGCCAGCTTCAGCGTGTG
>JAYUWZ010000708.1:0-3313 GCA_043753265.1 Verrucomicrobiaceae bacterium | reverse complement strand
GCTGCGAAGCATCGCAGCACTCCGAGGGCGGCTTCGCCGTAGTGATTGTTCGGGAGATGCCCGACCGGCGGACGTTGCTGCGGCTGATCTTCGACACGGCTGGGCTCCTAGGCAGTGCACGTGATCTACGGCGCGTTCATGGACTGGATGGACTGGATGGGCTGGATGGGCGTACAAGAAAAGCGCCCCTGCGGCGAACCGCAGGGGCGCTTTGAAGATTCCCTTTTTGGGGGTTAGAAGTTTTCCAGGCTGGTGACCGGGGCGCCGGTTCCGCTGCGGTGGGCGTAGTCGCGGATACCGGCTGCACCTGCGCCGAAAGTTCCGGCGACTGCTTCGTCGACACCGAACTCAACAGCGTTGGCGATACCACCGGTGGCGCCTGCTGCTTGAACCTGAGTAACGATGGCGAGCTTGAAGGCGGCCGAAATCTCACCCACTCCACCGCTCAGATTGTAAACGAACTGGGCGGCTTGCGCGGCCGCTTGTGCGATTTGGAGGCCTTCCTTCTTCGCGGCTTTTACGGCGTTGAAGATTGCGACCTCGGCGAGCGTGGCGAGCGTGTCGGCTGCACCTGTGCTGCCTGCGGCAAGATTGCCTTGAATCTGGGCAATCATGCCGGTGACAGCGGCGGCGCTGCCCTTGGCTTTCGTCAACGTGAAGCTTGTATCCGAAAGACCATCGCTCTGGCGGAAGTCGGTGGTCGCACCTTCCAAGAGAATGGCGGCTTTCACCAACGAGCCCGCAGCGGCCTTGATGGCGGCGGATTTCTTGTTGCTTGGCGTGGTGGGCAGGTTGGCATCGAGGATACCAAGGATTGTCGCCGAGGAAATCGCGGCTACTGCGGCCGGGTTGTTGGGCGTTGTGGCAGCACCACCCGCGACATTCCTGTCGCTCTTCATGTGAGCGTAGGTGATGGCTGCGGCGCCGACCTTGCCAGCGGAAGCGGGAGCGCGGAAGGAACCGGCACGAGCGATGTAGTGCGCGTATTCCGGACGGGCGGCCACTGCGGCAGCGACGATATCGGGAGCGAACTTCGAGGCGTGGGTGAAGACCTGATGGTCAACGAGGTCGAACAACTGGTCGGGATTCGCAAGCGCGTCCTGAATGACACTATATTGCAGGTCGAGGACCGTGGAGTTCTTCTTGTAGACCGATTTGGCAATGGCCAGAAGCTCGGAATCGGTAATGGAACCGGTGCTGAATTTGACGGCAATCGCGAGAAGCGGGCCGGCATTCTTGATGTTCACACCACCGCGGCCGAAGAAGATGGCCTTGGCGAACTGGCTCCGGTCGGTAAGCCCGTCACCAGGGACGTTAATCTGAGGACCGAAGAAGTCGTTGACGGCGTCATCGAAGGCGGTCTTGCTGGAGTTCTTGGCTGCAAAGGCAAGGTCGCCCGCGAGAGCGATGGAAGCTTTTTCGAAGGCGGTGGAACCAGCGGCCGTCGCGCCCTCGTCAGCAGCGGTCTTGAGTACGCCGACGGAATTCTTGTCGTTGATCACCGCCTGGGCGATGATGGCTTCGCGCCACCCGGCGGAATTCGCATTGGTGGTGAGGGCCTTGACGATAAACGTGCCGTCCTTCTTGCGGGCCTTTACGGCCTGAAGCGCGATGTCGTTGATTGAGCCGGCATAACCAGCAGTGACAGCAGCGGTAAGCGCAACACTGGCAAGGTCATCTGGTTCAGAATCGTTATTCACTGCTGCCGTTGAGGCAGGCACATTCCCAAGGGGAATGGGAATCGTCTTGATAGCCGCCCCGGTGACGACGCCTGCGAATTCAGCAGTAACGTTGGGGATGATGGCATTCACTGCGGCCGAGCGGGTGATGCCAGCAGGATTAGGAGCGGCGGCGGTGCCACCGGCGAGGATGGCAGCGGTGGCGACTTTGCCAGCGCCGGAGAATTTGGCACGTGCGGCGGCGGCGGCCACAAGGGCTTTCTCCGCTACGGTGGGGGTGACGTCAGCATCCGTGTAAAGAGCAGTCACGAAATCCGCAGCCTTGCTCCCCTTATTTTGGGCAGCGGCAATCATGAAAGCCTCGAGGTCGTTGTCATAAGCATTCGTGAGCGCACCGTTGAAGGCGGGGACTTCGGTGCCACCGGAGGCATTGCGAAGGGCGAGGTTAGCAGCGTTGACGGCAGCAATGGTCGAGGTGAACCCGTCACCGACGAGATCCTCGGTCGACAGCGCGTTCAAAACGGCGGTGTAGGCGATGGAGGGAGAAGTTCCCGAAACCACCACGGCGCGCAGGGAGCCACTGACGAATTCCGCCACGTTGCGGACGTTTTCATGGGCACCATTGAGGCGGGCCAACCCGGCTGCGGCAACGGATGCCGCAACGGTGCCCGTTGCATTCTGGCCGAGCGCACCGGAGGTGATGCCCTTTGCCACGTCGTCGAGGTAGAACTTGCCGGCACCTTCAGCGAGAACCGCGTCCACAATGGCGGTGGCAACGTCCGCGGCATTGCCGGGAGCGGTGGCGAGCTTGGTTTTGGTGGCAGCCACGGCAGCCTTCGCGATCTTCTCGATCAGGACGTGGGTGGTGGGCTCAATGGCCTCGTCGGCGATGTCGCCCATGTCGTACAATGACGGATCGGGGGTAAGAAGGATGCCTAGAATCGCCCCAGCGGCGGCGTCGGCGGCCTTGGTGGGGTTGCCAGCAATGGCACCGATGACGGCGTCCTCGGCAGCAGCCGGGGTATTCGCGGCGATGAGCTTGACGATGTCCTTCACCTTGCCCGCATAGTTACCGCCCTGAAATTGCACGGCGGCGGAAACGAGTTGCTGGGCGTTGCCGGGATTATCAGCAACTGCGGCGGCGACCGCTGTATTGAAGGCGGCGAATGCAGGGAAAGTGGAACCGCTTGGCGTGGGGAGGACGAGGCTGTCGGTGCCCTGAAGCTTGGCATCAATGATACCGATGAAGTCGTCGAAATTATCGAGAATCTGTGACGAAGAGTCGAGCAACGGAGTGGCGTTGATCGGGCTGTTTACATTGGGGGTATAATTAGGGGCGGCGTAGAGTGTTGCGAAACTCAGGCCGGCAATCGCAGCCAGCGCGGCAGTCAGGGTATGTTGCGTTTTCATGGGCGAATCGGTGGTATCTTGGTGGTTCTAAGGGAGGTCAGGGTGATTTTATACGGGCAGGAAGGGCGTGTATATGGGACTGGGACTTGGGGCTGGGCTGAAGGAGAACGGGAATTTGAGAAGGAGCGGGACGGGGGTTTGACGGGGAGAACTAGCGCAAGCAGCACGGGGTATCTGCAAATGCAAAGGGTCTGTCAAATATTTTTTCAAGGGTTATTCCATAC
>JAYUWZ010000707.1:0-7096 GCA_043753265.1 Verrucomicrobiaceae bacterium | reverse complement strand
TGCTCGCCCCGATCGTGGAACAAAACACCGCGAGCTTGTCGAATGCCGTGCGCGTGCTGGAAACAGGCCACAAGGACACGCGCGGCTGCCCGTAGAGGTTCAGTTCGGGGGCGCGGCTGTTTGCCGTGAGGAAGAACCGCGCACGGCTGAGGCGGCGATAGTCCATGAGCGTGTTCTCGGTGCGCCTTCCACCGGCAGCCAGAGTATCGGGCCTCTGGAAAAGAAACTCGTCCACCGTGGCAAACAGCCGATCCTCGTCGAGGGTGATCGGCGATGGCGGAAACATCGTGCCACCCACCGTCCCGCCCGTGGGCACGCGCGGGAGCATTCCATAGATGAGTTCCTTTTGCGCGGGACTGAGCACCACGCCGGGGAAAAACACAGGGCTCAGCGCCGTGGTGGCAGGGTGCCCTGGATAGCGCTGGTATTCCTTCTTCGCCGGCTGAAACCTGCCGTAGGCCAGATCCACCTTCGACACCCCGCGCGGCGTGTCCCATGGTGTCGGCTCCGACGACGTATTGACGTTCAGCTTGCTCGTCTCGTCATCCGCCCAAAAGGCGATGCGCCCCACGATGGGGTTTTCCCGCGAAGGCACCAGTTTTTGGTCGGTCACCAGCGTCCACGTCGCAGTCGCTCCCCCGTCGGCAAAGCCCGAGGGCACCGTCAGCGTGCCATCGCGCAGCACGTAGATCCAGCGCACCGGCATCGCGGCGGGATTGCCGGTGAAATTGGGCGGCACATCCTTGAAGGGATCAAACCCCTCGCTCAGCGCCAGCGAGCCGGGGCGGAACCCTGGCGGCGGCTCGATGGAAAAACCATCCACACCCTTGATGGCCGTCCCACCCGACACGATGGCGGCCATCGCGACGGGATCCAGGATGGGGTATGACGCGCGAAATTTCATCCCCGGGAAAAGCTCCGGGCGCAACACCATCCCATTTTTGTCCTCCACCACCACGGGCTCGTTCAGGTCGGTGAAGAGCGCGGTCTGCGCGGGCCAGGTATTCGGCACCTCATCCTTCAGCTTCTCCGTCACCGAGTAGCGCCCGTCCGCATCGTAGGGGGCCACCATCTGGTTGGAGGAGTAGAGCTTGAAAATCCGCCACCCCTTGCCTGTGTCGTCCCAGGTCCGGATGATGCCTGGCTGCGACGCCCATGCGAGCCGTCCTCCCGCCACCGTGCCCAGGCCCTCCTTCGAACTCCGCGTGCCATCCATGATCTGGCCCGTCACCACGGCATTGGCAGTGGAGACAAGTTGCTTCACTGACACGGAGCCCTTGTACTGCGCCGCACCACGCGCCTCGTTTTGTACGCTGCCAAAGAAGGCCACAATGGCCGCTGAAATGAGCAGCAGCAGCGTGAGAACGATCACAAGGGCTACGGCGCGCTGGGTGCGAAACGGTTTCATGGCTCAGTTGCTTTGCTCGCGGCTCCATTTGGCCCCGCGGATGACCACATTGGTGGAAAAGACCCGGTAGTTCACCCGCTTGGCGATGAGCTTGTTTTCCAGCGAATCGGGCGGCCCCGATGTGAGCAGATCCTCGCTGTAATCCTTCGATTCCTTGAATTTGGACGACAGCCCCAGCGGGTCCAGCGTCGCCTGCGAGTAGCCCAGCTTTTGCGCGCCGGCCTCATCCACCGCGACCATCGTCACCTGCAAGAGGGGTGGGAGCTGGTTTTTGGGATTGGTGATGCCTTTGTTGTATCGTGCATCGGGGGCACCGGGCACAGGCGAGGAATCATACTCATACCTCGGCGCAATAGGCGAAAGATCCGGGTCCCCGGCCGCGCCTTTCACCTCCTCCTCATCTTCGATCGAGAGCCTCGGCAGAATCACAAAAGCGACAATGTTTTCCGCAATGACGTGGATATTCGGAGTGATCGGTGGGGTCTGCACCCCGCCACTCGCGGAGGCGCCTTTGAGCGGATTCTGGTACCAGGTTTTCCCCACGTAATCCTTGCCCAGTTTTTCTCCGCTCGCCACGCGCGTGATTCCCGAGGTCTTGGTGAAAATGATGTTGTTCTCGGCAGGGTGCGAAAACTCCATCAACCGCGGGCGATACCGCGGCTCCAGCATCGCATTCGTCATGAAAGGGGGGCGGAGTTTTTCATCCGAGCCCACCTCCATGAAGTAGCCCCACGTGCACAGCAGGTTATCGTATCCATTATACTTCGCGTCCACCGTCTCCCCAAAGGGTGCCAGGAAAAACACCCCATGCAAGGGACGCAGCGTCCCAGCGGGAGTCGTCCCGCCAATCACTTCCATGGGACCGCTCGTAAAGCGCAGTTCCGAGCGGCGCAGGTACTTCGTTGGGGCCAGGGCGTTGTCGTAATCCCAGTACGCGTTCAACGTCGCTTGCGAGAGCCGGGTGGTGATGGTCTCAAACGCATTCCGCGATTCGCGAAATTGCTCCACCTTCCCGGTCGTACGCCGCCACAGCGTGCCCGTCTGCTGGGCGATCCCGATCATGATTCCCGCGAGTACCACGGTGATGGCCGCCGAGACGAGCAGTTCCACGAGCGTAAAGCCCCGGGTATGGCGACGTGAGACGTGAGAGGCGGAGATGTGGAGATGCATCTTCATTTCCTTATGGCGTGGGGCGCTTGAACCCGTTCCTCGTGATGACCGCGCTGAACGTATGCATGGGCGCGGCCTTGTTTTTCCAAAGTTCCTTGTCCGTCTCCAGCACGCGGAGCAGCGGATTGTGCGCGACCTGCACGGTGAGAAAGGTGCTCGCACGGGGGTTGAACCGGGGACTACCGGGAATGCTGGTAAATGTGGAGGCCTCCGCCGTCCCATCCCCGCTCCCAGGGAATGAGCCGCGCACCCTCACTTGGTACACGATGCGCACACGATCCTGCTGCGAAGGATTTCCAGGATTCGCCGCCACCACCTCCAGGCCCTGCGCATCGAAGTAGCGGTACGGGAGCACGTAAAATCCACTCCCACCCGTGGAGGGCACCAGCTTATCGAAATCCGCCTGCTCGGCATCGGTGATCACCCGCTGGGCAATCTGGGCGCTCAGGGTGGAATCCATCGCCGCCTGAAACTGGCCCATCCCCGCGGGAATCAGCGCCATAAGCGTCACCACCGCAACCGCAACCACCGCAATCGCAATGGACACCTCAATCAGGGAAAATCCTCCCCGCCTTTGAAAAAAGGAACGCGCACTGGATGAATGGTCCTGAGGGTTCATAACAGAAGTTGTATTCACAAAGTAAATCGAATTACCTCACGGATCCACAAAAAAATACCCAAATCGCGTTACAATTTCGCACGGAATAAGGCGAACTGGATGCGCGAGGTGCCGGTGCCGTGACTGAGAGAAAGCTACCTCGCTCGCCGGTAAAAATGGGACGGCCCGCAAAAATCTACGCCAGTTCGTGGAGTGCGGCAGCCCTCTGCCGCTTTGGATGGCGGGCGAAGGCGGAGGCGGTTTGGATGAGCGGTCGCAATGAGATTCCGGATAGCGTTTCCTTCCACCCCCCACGTTCCCGCTCCTTGCATTTTCCCGGGCATCCCCCTTATCCTTCACGCATGGCCGAAGAACCAATCTGGAAAGGCACTTCCTCCCAATGGAAGAACATCTCCGCGTACCTCATCCTCATCCTCGCGATCGGAATCGCGAGCTGGCTTTACTGGGGCAAGGCCGTGACGCCTTGGATCTTTGCGCTTCCAGCCCTGGCGGCACTCTGGGCCATCTGGAGATGGATCGTCGTAAAGAGCACCGTTTACTCGCTGACCACGGAACGCCTGATTCGTGTGCGGGGAATTCTGACACGCGTCACGGACACGCTGGAACTTTACCGGGTGCGGGATCTTCAGATCGTCCAGCCGCTGTTCCTGCGCTTTTTTGGGCTTCAGAACGTCAATGTGATCACGAGCGACTCCACCACGGCGGAGTTGATTCTCGATTATCTGCCCACCTCCGACAACCTCGGCGAGAGGCTCCGCAAATCGATTGAAGACTGCCGCTCGGCCAAGCGCGTACGGAGCATGGATATCATCAATGAAACCCCCGGCGATAATTCCGGGGATATCATGGGGTAGGAGGGCTGCGCGCTTCAGCTTCGAAGCCCGCCCGTCGCTTGCGCCATTGGGCGTTGGATGTTGAGCGTTAGGCGTTGGACGTTTGCCCCTCACCAGTCCGTCGGCATATAGTCCTTCAGAAACTTCCCCCACACATGCTCGCCTGTGTTAAAGCCCGCGATGATCGGGTCCACAATGCGCGCCGCGCCATCCACGATGTCGAGTGGCGGGTGAAACCGATGATCCTCCTTTTTTCGCGCGGCAATGGCCGCTGGGTCCTCGTCGTTGATCCATCCGGTGTCCACGCTGTTCATGTGGATGCCGTCGCCGTGAAACTCCGCCGCCGAGGTGCGCGTCATCATGTTCAGCGCGGCCTTCGCCATGTTCGTGTGCGGATGCCGCGTCGTCTTGAACTTCCGGTAAAACTGCCCCTCCACCGCCGACACGTTCACCACATGTTTGTCGCGTTCCGGCGTGCGCATCATGAGCGGCTTCAGCCGGGCATTCAGGATGAAAGGCGCAATCGCATTCACGAGCTGCGTCTCCAGTAGTTCCACGCTCGAGACCTCCGCGAGTAGCAGTCGCCACGAGTTGCGATCGCGCAGATCGATTTGCTGCAAATCCTGGTCCAGCTTTCCTTCGGGAAAGAGATGCGCGGGGTCTGCCAAATCCTCGGGCAGCAAGGGCGCCTGCGAGAGCTCCGCGGCATGCGTGAGACCGGCCAGCGGCGAGGCCCGGCGCTCCACCAGCGCAGGCTCGCCATCCGGCAGCAAGTCGTAGCCGCGCAGCCCCTCATATGCACCCAGCACGCGCTGCGCATGCACCGGCAACTGCCCCAGCGCAGCCTTCTCGCCCTGCATCATGTGCCGGTAAAAATCCGGCGGCCTGCGCACCGTCTGGCACGCGTTGTTCACGATGAAATCCAGCCGGTCGCGCGTCGCGATCAAGTGCCTGCAAAACGCTTCCACGCTCGGCGTGTGGCGCAAATCGAGCCCGAAGATTTCCAGCCGATCGGCCCACTCCGCGAAGTCCGCCTCCTGTGCGTAGCGCGCCGCCGAGTCACGCGGAAAACGCGTCGTCACGATGAGCCGCGCACCGGCGCGCAGTAGTTTAATTCCCGCCTGGTACCCGATTTTCACCCGGCCTCCGGTGAGCAGCGCGACACGCCCGCGCAGGTCGGCCGTCTCCGTGCGCTTGCGGTGGTTCAACTCCGCGCAGGGCGGGCAGAGTTGATCGTAAAAAGGATGAATGCGCGAGTAGTCCTTTTTGCAGATGTAGCAATTCTGCGGCTCCAGCACTTCGCGGAATCCATCCTCCATCTCCTGTTGCTCAAAATCCGGCGGCGGCAGCGCATTTGGCGTGATGAAAACCGGCTTGCTCCGCAGCGCGCGGATTCCCGTTTCGTTCAGCACCGCGTCATCCCGCGTCAGCTTCTTCGCCTTGTGCTCGCGGTTCCTCGCCTTCACGAGCCCCTTGCGCGCGCTCACTTCCGGGCAATACACCTCGCCCGCCGCCTTCAGGAAACGCCCGCGCACCTCCACGGGCAGATCGAGCAGGAGCTTCCGATCGGCGATAATCGTCTCCAGCACCTCCGCGGCAGCCTCCACCCGTGCCGCAAGGCCGGGCACCTTCGTTTCGTGGATTGCGTCTGCTGTGTGCTGTGGATGTTCGCTCATCGATGAAGCGCCCACCCTACCCACTCCCGCGCCCGTTGCCACCTTCCAGACAGGCTTTTGATCATATCCACAAGCGGCACGCCTTGGACTGCGGTGGCATTCGAGCGGAGCGAGAAAGCCTGCCGAAGGCAGCCCGGAGGGTGAGCGCAGCGAGGCAAAGTGTAACGGCGACACCGCCTTTGGATGGGATTGTGGGTGGGACTAGACTCAACTGATTGGGGTGAACGCATTTAACGTTTGAGCGCTGGCCGACATATTGAACCACCATTCGCAAAGCGAAGGCGGCGTCGCCGTTACACTCTGCCACCGCAGTCCAAGGCTTCGCTCGCTTCGTCGGCGATCTCCAGTTATCGCTAATCCTCAATGCCATTTGCCGTTTGGGGCAATTGGTTTCACTCCGCTTTCGCCACAGCCATCGCGCGCACCGCGCTCATGAAAAGCTCCTCCTCAAATACCTCCATCACGTGGGGCGCGCCTGCGTCCCGGAGCAGATGCGGCCGGCTGCCCGTGCCCACAAAGTGCACGCCGAGATCGCGGCAGGCCCTCAAGTCCCAGATCCCGTCACCGACATACACCACGTCCGCAAGCTCCCGTTGGGATCGCTCCGCCGCAAGCGCGATAATCGCCGATCGCCGCCGCACATCCGAGGAGGTCGCCATCGCGTAGCCGGAAATATCGATCCCCGCCGCCGCGAGTTTGAGCGAGATGGTCGAGTGCCAGTCGCCCGTGGCAATCGCGACATTCACGCCGGGGAGCGAGGCAAGATGCGTGAGCAAGTTCACCACCCCACCGCGAGGCTGGAAGGCGAGCGGATCCCGGGCGAGCACCTCCTGCAATCCTCGCAGATACTCATCGCGGATCTGCTCCTCCAATCCCATGCCCACCTCGCGATTCGCCATGCGCACCGCCTCTTCAGCAATCGCCTGTGCGGTGATCTCATCGAGCGAGGCAAAAAACTCCGCCTTCGCCTCAAAACCCAGCACGGTGAAGATCGCGCGCCCAAAGCACTCCCAGTCATGGATCTCGCCACCAATCAAAGTGCCATCGACATCAAATACTATCAGCATCCCGGTGAAGTAGGGGCAGCCCGGCATTTTGAAAATGTAATATACTGTCCACATATGGACACATCGAGGCAACCGCGAGGCACTGGTCCCACGATATCTCTGCACCTATGAGCACCACCGGTATCATCCTCCTTATCCTCGTTATCCTACTCCTCGGTGGTTCATTCCCCACTCGCGGCTACGGCTACGGCAACGGCTCCCACGGTATTCTGGGGCTCTTGCTCGTCATTCTCATCGTCCTGCTCGTTCTCGGAAAAATCTAAGCATCACCGCTTCACTTAGCGCGGTCTGTGTGCGAAGCACCAGCCGCAGCGGGGTGTAGG
>JAYUWZ010000706.1:0-3317 GCA_043753265.1 Verrucomicrobiaceae bacterium | reverse complement strand
GCGGTGAGCGCAGTGCCGCCTCTACTTCGCCGCGAATGATGGTAAGGGGGGTCTTCAATTCGTGCGAGGCGTCCGCGCTGAAACGGCGCGCTTGCGCGAAGCTCTGGCGAATCCTGCCAAACATCTGGTTCAGCACATCGGTGAGATGGCCGATTTCATCATTCGCACCCGTCGAGGGGAGCTGGCGATCACTGGTCCGGGCATCGATTTCCGCGGCCGCGTCGGCGAGTTCTTCCACTGGGCGCAGCACGCGCCGGGAAAGCCACCAGCCTCCGACGCCCATGGTGCCCAGCACCACCGGCATTGCCACCATGCACGTGAACCACAGCGTTCGCAACGTCTCATCCAGCCCATCAAGCGAGGTCGCCACTCTTACCGTCGTCCCATGGGTGACGGCATGTGCGATTCGAAAATTGCTGGTTCCGCTGTGGAAGCTCGAGGGTTCACTCCCTTCGCTTGGCAGCACCAGCGAAACCGGGCGATGCACGATTTTTCCGGGAGGTTGCTCGATCTGTACGAGCAGGGTGCTGTTCGGTCTTCCGAGATATTGTGCGACCTGCCTTGGGTCTGCCCAATCCACGGGGCCATCCAGCTTTTCGAGGGCCTTGGCAATACCCGCAGCCTCGGTGAGCAGGGTCGCATCCGTCCGCTTGAGCACCACCCGTTGCACGTTCCATGCGACGATCGCTCCGATGACGAGTAAAGTAACGCCCCCGAGAATGACGGCCCAGAGCGATACCTTCAGCCGCAGGGGCCAGCGTTTCATAGGCTACTCACCCTTGATGCAGTAGCCCACGCCACGCACGGTCTGGATCATCTTGAGATCCTCGCCGTCGTCGATTTTCCGGCGCAGTCGCTGAATGTAGACATCGACCAGATTCGTGCCGGGATCGAAATGATATTCCCACACGCGCTCGATAATCTGCGTGCGTGTCATCACCTGGCCGGGGGAGCGCATGAGATATTCCAGAAGGCGAAATTCGCGCGCAGTAAGGTCGATCTTCCGTTTGCCCCGGATGATTTCGCGGCTCACGAGATTCATCGTGAGTTCGCCCACTTTGTAGAGGCTGATGGTTTCGCCAGTCACCCGGCGCAGCAGCGCGCGGAGGCGGGCCACCAGCTCGTCCATCGCGAAGGGCTTGGCCAGATAGTCATCCGCCCCGATGTTCAATCCCTCGACACGTTCCGTGACCTCACCGCGTGCGGTGAGAATCATCACGGGAGTGGTGACTTTCCGCTCGCGCAGGGTGCGCAGGAGGCTCAGGCCATCACGGCCGGGGAGCATGATGTCCAAAATGATGGCGTCGTAAGGATGACCACTCGCCCGTTCCAGGCCTTCGTTGCCATCATTACAGACCTCGACCACGTATCCGTGCTCCTTAAGGCCCTTTTGGAGGAGGTTAGCGATCTTCTTTTCGTCTTCGATTACAAGCAGTTTCATGTGTGAGAGCCCATCCGCGTACTTCGGGTATGGGTCGAGACTGTAATGAATTCGCTTTCACAATCAAACTCTAAATTGGTGCAATCGTTCCGTTACCAAACTTTCGCTGTCATCCCGCCGAGTGTCTTGCTACACCCGCCGCGATGAAACCTGCCCACTCTCTCCTGCTCGCAGGCGTGCTAGCCCTCCCTTCATCGTCCATGGCCCTCGGCATCCGTATTGCCGACCAGGATGCCCGCGCCACTGCCCGGGGAAATGCCTTTGCCGCCACTGCGGATAATCCCTCGGCTATTTACTATAATCCTGCGGGCATCACCCAGCTTTACCGCAGGGAGGCCAAGCCCTCTTCGCTTTCGCTGGGCAGCGTGGGCAAGAAGCAAGTCCCCCTGGAGGTTCCCGAATGGGAGTCCGGCGTCCGCACCCGGACTGGGCTCTATGGAATCACTCTCGAAAACCGGGTTTCGCCCGCCAGTGGTGCGCCGGATTTCGACATCAAGCGCGATGTCCAAATCGCACCAAACTTCTTCGCAACCTGGAAGGTTCCGTCAGCGCCGGTGGTTTTCGGCCTGGGAGTGTATGCGCCCTACGGATTTGGCATTGAGTATCCGGAGGATTCCCCGCTGCGCACGCTCGCGATTAGCGGGAGCATCCAGTACATCTCCATCAATCCGGTGATTGCGTGGCAGGCCACCGACTCACTTTCCATCGCAGCGGGCGCGACACTGAACTACGCAAAGGCTGACTTGAAACGCGGCGTCCTCGCACCCCACGACATGTTCCAGTTCGACGGCGAAGGCTGGTCGGTGGGCTGGACGGCTGGCGTCCTTTGGAAGCCCCACGAAAAGCACAGCTTCGGTGTGAGCTACCGCAGCCAGACGGATATCGATTTTGAGGGCGATGCCCACACCTCTGTGAATTCGCAGGTGTTTCCCACGCCGTTCGGTCCTTTCAAATCGCCGGAGATCGACACGAAAGAAGACGCTTCCGCCGGCATCAAATTCCCGCAGCACATCATCGTCGGTTACAGCTTCCGACCCACGGAGAAATGGAACTTGGAGGTCAACGTGGACTGGACCGATTGGGACAATCTCAACACCGTGAATCTCCGCAAGGACAGCGGCGATGTGGCCCTGCCCTTCAACTGGGAATCCTCACTCTTCTATGAGTTCGGTGCCAGCTACCGGTTCGACAACGGCCTCGTGGCGAGTCTCGGGTATATCTTCAGCGAAAACAGTGTGCCGAATGAGTCGTTTAATCCCGTGGTTCCCGATTCCAACCGCCACATTTTTTCCGCAGGTGTGGGGGGACAATGGGAAAAGTGGGCTTTTGATCTTGCCTACCAGTGGGCTCATGGCCCAAGCCGCTCCATAGCGCAGGGCACCGTTGCCGATGGAACGTACCAGTTCGACAGTCACGCCATATCACTCAGTGTTGGATACAACTTCTAGTCCTTCGCCCGTCATTCGTCCCGTACTGCTCGTCGTCGATGACGAGGAGGGGCCACGCGCGTCTCTTAAAATCGTCTTTAAAAACGATTTCGACGTGCAAATTGCGGCGAATGGAAAGGAGGCCATGGAACTTGCGAGGAGGACTTCGCCAGCGGTGGCGATTCTCGATATTCTGATGCCGGGCATGTCCGGGGTGGAGCTTTTGAAAGAGCTCAAGTCGCACGATGAAAACCTGGAGGTCATCATGCTCACTGCTTACGAGACGCTGGAGACGGCCCGGCAGGCCCTGCGTTTCGGAGCACGCGAGTATCTCAACAAGCCGTTCGATATTCCCGCGCTTCGCACTGCCGTGAACAAGGCGCTCGAGCGCCACCGGGCGTCACGCGATTTGAAGACCGCGTCCGCCCACCTCAACCTGCTGCGCCAGG
>JAYUWZ010000705.1:0-3323 GCA_043753265.1 Verrucomicrobiaceae bacterium | reverse complement strand
GCGAAGGCCATGGAGAAGGCGGGAGATGCGATCGCAAAGCGTCTTGAGCAAGGTTTCGCCTCTGCGGCTGAACCCTCAAACCTTGCTTCCTCGAAATCAGCGTTCTTGAAGCTGAAAAAGCTGGGATTCTCCGACCGCCAAATTGCAGCACAATTGCAGGTAAGCGATGAAACCGTGCGGAATGTCCGCAAAACGCTCGGCATCACTCCCACCTACCGCCTCGTCGACACCTGCGCCGCAGAGTTCGAAGCCTTCACCCCCTACTACTACTCCACCTACGGCGATGAAGATGAGCGCCGCGAGTCGGGCAAAAAGAAGGTCATCATTCTCGGTGGCGGGCCCAACCGCATCGGCCAGGGCATTGAGTTTGACTACTGCTGCGTCCACGCCTCCTTCGCACTGCGCGAGCTGGGCTTTGAGACCATCATGGTCAACTCCAACCCCGAGACCGTCTCGACCGATTACGACACCAGCGACAAGCTCTACTTTGAGCCGCTCACGCTGGAGGACGTGCTGAACATCTGCGATGCGGAGAAGGAAAACCTGTTTGGCGTGATCGTGCAGTTTGGCGGGCAGACCCCGCTGAACCTCGCCGCCGGCCTCGCCGCCGCGGGCGTGCCCATCATCGGCACCTCCCCGCGCTCCATCGAGATCGCCGAGGACCGCAAGCTCTTCGGTGCCATGCTCGACAAGCTCGGCATCCGCCAGACCAGTGGAGGCACCGCCGTGACCGAGGACGAAGCCGTCGCCGTGGCCAACAAGGTCGGCTACCCCGTGCTCGTCCGCCCCAGCTTCGTACTCGGCGGCCGTGGCATGATGCTCGTTCACAACGAAGCCGACCTCCGCATATACATCCGCGGCGCCATCGAGGTGAGCGCTGGCGCAGTCGCCGGTGGCCCCACGGGCACCGCCGATGCCAAGGGCGCGCTGCCTTCCGACCGCCCCATCCTCGTCGACCACTTCCTCGAGGACGCCACCGAGGTGGACGTCGATTGCATCAGCGATGGCGAGACCGTCGTCATCGGCGCAATCATGGAGCACATCGAGCAGGCGGGCATCCATAGCGGCGACAGCGCCTGCGTCATCCCGCCCTTCTCGCTCTCGGAAGCCGTGAAGGCCGAGATCGCCGACGCCACCAAAAAGATGGCCCGCGAGCTCAACGTCATCGGCCTCATGAACGTGCAGTTTGCCGTGCAAAACGAGAACGTGTATGTGCTGGAGGTGAACCCCCGCGCCAGCCGCACCGCGCCGTTCGTCAGCAAGGCCATCGGGGTGCAGTTGCCCAAGCTCGCCTCCAAGGTGATGGTAGGCCACAAGTTGAAAGACCTCGGCTTTACCAAGGAAGTCGTGCCCACCCATTACTCGGTAAAAGAGGCCGTCTTCCCCTTCACGAAATTCCCCGGCGTGGACATCGTCCTCGGCCCCGAGATGAAGAGCACCGGCGAGGTCATGGGCATCGACGCCAACATGGGCATCGCCTACGCCAAGGCCCAGATGGCCGCGCAGCCAGCGCTCCCGCTGAAAGGCAACATCTTCATCAGCATCGCCGACGCCGAGAAATCCAAGGCCGCCGATCTCGCGAAAGGCTACGCCGACCTCGGCTTCACGCTCTACGCGACCAGCGGCACCGCCGCCGTGCTGGAAAAAGCGGGAGTGCCCGTAAAGCGCCTCTTCAAGCTCAGCGAAGGCCGCCCCAACGCGCTCGACATGCTGAAAAACGGAGAACTCGCCCTCGTCATCAACACCCCCAGCGGCAAGACCGCACGCGAGGACGAAATCAAAATCCGCAGCACCGCCAGCAGCTCCCGCGTCCCCGTGATGACCACCCTCCGCGCCGCCCGCGCCAGCCTCGAAGGCATCCGCGCCCTCACCGCCACCGGCTACACCGTGAAGCCCCTGCAAGAATGGCATAATATGTAGTCGCAATGCAGATTCCCTACCCAGCATGACCACTCTATCCCGGCGCCGCTTTCTCTCCACATCCGCCTTCGCCCTGCTCGGCGCGCAGATGCTGCGCGCGGTCGAGCCTTTCGTGCGCTTTGGCGGGCCACGCTTGCGCCTCGGACTCGCCGCGTATTCCTTCCGCGAGCAATTCCAAAAAGAGGGCCTCACGTTTGAAAAATTCATCGACCACTGCGCCGAGTGGGGCGTCGATGGCGCGGAGCTCACCAGTTACTATTTCCCGAAGGACGTCACGGACGCCCGCCTCATCGAGGTCCGCCGCCATGCGCATCTGCGCGGCGTGAGTGTGAGCGGCACAAGTGTGGGCAATACTTTCACCCACCCCCCGGGCGAGGCGCGCGACAAGGAGATCGCTGGCGTGAAGCTGTGGATCGATCGCGCCGCCGTGCTCGGCGCGCCCCATATCCGCGTCTTCGCGGGTAACGCCCCGAAAGGCACCGCTCTCGCCGACGCCAAGAAAACGTGCATCGAGCAACTCGAGGAATGCGCCGATTACGCCGGGAAGCGCGGCATCTTTCTCGGCATCGAAAACCACGGCGGCATCGTGGCCGAGCCGGACGACCTGCTCGACATTGTAAAATCCGTGAAGTCACCATGGGTCGGAATCAATTTCGACTCCGGCAATTTTCACACAGCCGATCCCTACGCCGACCTCGCACGCATCGCGCCGTACGCGGTAAATGCCCAGGTGAAGGTGGAGATGCGGCCCAAGGGCGTGAAGGAAAACCAGCCGGCCGACATTGCCAAAATCGTGAAGATTCTCCGCGATGCCAATTACCAGGGCTTTGTGACGCTGGAGTACGAGGCCAAGGAAGACCCATGGAAGGCCGTCCCCGTGCATCTCGCCACGCTGCGGGCGCACCTTGCAGGCACCGCCGCACCCGCTGCCGCCGCGAATGAAGGCTGGCAAAGCCTCTTCGAAGGCAAGGGCCTCGGCAAATGGAAGGAGACCGACTTTGCGGGCAAGGGCGAGGTGGAGGTGAAGGACGGCCAGCTCATCCTCAATGTCGGCGGCGACCTCACCGGCGTGACGCTCCCCGAGCCGCCTGCCACGATGGACTACGAGGTGGAATTCGATGCACAGCGCGTGCAGGGTGACGACTTCTTCTGCGGCTTCACCTTCCCCGTCGGCGACAGCCATGTGACCTTTGTCGCGGGCGGCTGGGGCGGCACGGTCACGGGCATTTCCAATATCAACAGCGACAGCGCCAACGAAAACGAAAGCACCCAGTTTAAGAACTACGAGACCGGCAAATGGTATCGCGTGCGCGTGCGCGTCACCAAGGCCAAGCTCGAAGCGTGGATCGACAAGGAGCAGATGGTGAACCTCGAAACCGAGGGCAAGAAACTCGAGATGCGCG
>JAYUWZ010000704.1:0-7113 GCA_043753265.1 Verrucomicrobiaceae bacterium | reverse complement strand
ATGTAGGCAGCGGGCTCGTAGCCTTCGATGAGGACCACGGTCTCACCTTTACGGTGCATGCGCACCTGGGGCACCCAGATGTCGGGCGTTTTGGTGGGTGCGAAGAGGATGTCGTCGTGCGTGGCGTTGAGCTTATTGGCGAAGAGATCGGGCGTGAGTTTGCCGCCGAGATGATCGCTGCGACCGGTGGCAACGTGCATGGTCCCGAGGATCTTTTCGTCCTGGATGTCACGTCCGCTCACGGGCAGGCGCTGTGTGCCGAAGCCGAGTTCGCCGAGTTCGCCGGTCACGGGATCGCTCGTGAGCTTCGCATTATGTTTGTCGATCGTGTCCTGGTTGCCGTTGAGCAGCTTGGAGCTTTTAATACGGCCACCGCTTACGGTCTGCAGGCCCACGGTGCCGTCTTCGTGGCGCTGGGGGAATTGCCCATATACATCCGTGGGCACATAGTAAATTTCACCCGCGGGGAGGTTCGCCACATCCGGGCCGCCACGGCAAAGGCCGTGCGACTTTTGTGCATCCTGCCCACCGAGATCGAGGTGCAGCGTGTAGGTGGTGCCCGCGTAGGTGAAGTCGATCTCCACCCAGTCGGCGTTGGTCATTCCGAGGCGCAGTTTCTCGGCTTCCTTGCTCACTTCATCGTAGTCCACCGCAAGGCCGCTGGAGAGGATGATCTTGTTCATCCCGTGCATCGTCGCGCCACGAAAGCCGTACTTTTTTGCAAACGCGGTGAGCGGCGCGGTGGCGGAGTAGGTGGAGATGCAAAGGATGATGTCGTAATTCGGATAAACATCCCGCTCCAGGCTCAGTTCGCGGCCATCCGGGGCAAATGCCACATCGGGTAAATCGAGATTGCTGCCGCCGGTTTTTTCATACGCGTAGAACTCGCCACCCTTCAACCCCATCTCTGCAAGCGCTCCATTTTTGAGCCCCTGGTAAAACACATCGTGCGCGTTCCGCTGGATGCTGAGGTCGGGGTTTTTCAGGAAACCGAAATCGGTGACTTCGCGCGGATCGTCGAGGTCAATGAGGATGCACACGCGCTCGCCTCCATTTGGCGTGAAAACGGTGCGCAGCAGCCGGGTGAGGCTGAAGGGTGGAAAGGCTCGGTCGGTGAAATTCGCTGGTTGCGTCATGGTCGTTTGCATTGGGCGCGATGATGGAGTGCACGCTATTACGCGCCCGGTTTGGTGGAAGATGCGGGAATTCCCCGCAGCTTGGCAACCCCGGAACTCCCACTTGGTGGCTACAGTTTGCCGGTTGCCCGCTTCCACCAGTGCACATGGCAATAGCAGAACTCGCTGAGCAGGAAGGGCACCCGCGTTTTCCATGTCTGGAAGACCGTGTACGGTGTGGGTGAAGTGGCGTGAGGCATACCCAGCGAATCGGCCATAAAGCTCGATCGCAGCAGGTGGTCTGGATCGGAAACCACCACGGCGCTCTTCAGCCCTTTGCGATTCATCACGCGCTGGGCCTCGATGAGATTCTCCCACGTAAAGTGCGATTCCTTTTCGATGAGGATCGCACTGGCAGGAACCCCCGCCTTCAACGCCTCGCGGCGCGCCACCTCGGATTCGCACAGCGTATCCCCGTGGCCAAGGCCTCCCGTGAAAAGGAGCTTGGATGCGATGCCGCGTTTCCACAACTCGATGCCATGGCGGATGCGCGCCTCGAATGCAGGCGAGGGCTCGCCCCGGCGCACAGCGGCACCGAGCACGATGATGACGTCCGACTTTACCGCGCCATCGCGGCTGCCGAACCACAGGATGCGGCCCACGACTACGCCGCACCAGATGAGCACTAATAGCAGCGCCCACCCGAGCCAGCGCCTCCAGCGCCGCGGCTTTACACCGGAAACTCCCATCCCTTGCGATACTCGCGCTTGATGAATTTTGCAGCCTCGGGCGTGCCGGGGCATTCGAGCTTGGCAGCGTCCCAGTTGATTTTTTTGCCCACGCGATACGCCACGTTGCCGAGGTGATTCGCCTCCGTGAGCGCGCCGCTGTATTCAAAGTTGCACGTGGTCGGCGCGCCGGTTTTGCATGCGTGCAGCCACTCCTTGTGGTGGCCGAGGCTGTCCGGGATGGTCGGCGCGGGGAGCTGGAAATCCTTGAAATTCTCCTCGGGGAGCAACACGTTTTTGCCGTAGTCGGAGAGCAGCATGCCCTTGTCGCCGATGAAGAGCACGGCGTCGTTCCATTGGGGTATCTTTTTGTCGGTCCAAATCTGCGGGCGCACCTCGCCCTGGTGCCAGGTGAGCTTGCAGGGAGCCATCGCGCCGCGCGCGCCGTATTCGTAGGTGGCCGTCATCGTCGCAGGTGCGAGTTCCGCGTGCGCGGGGCCGTGCGTAGCCTCGATGGTGAGCGGCGCGTCGAGATTCAGCGCCCAGAAAGGGAGGTCGTTCCAGAGCGACCCAAGGTCGCTCATGGTGCCGCTGCCGAAATCCCACCAGCGGTACCATTTCGGCCCGGGGAAATAGACTTCGTTAAACGGGCGCTCCGCCGCGGGCCCGAGGAAGAGATCCCAGTTAAAATGCGCGGGGGCCGTCTGCGCCTCTTTCGGGCGGTCGATCACGTAGACGATGTCCTTGTTGCGTTTGGCCGCCTCCTCGCTTTGCAGGCCCCATGCGCGCGATACCCACACGTGGCATTCGCGCACTGCACCAATCGCGCCGCCCTGGATGAGTTCCACCACGCGGCGGTAATTTTTCATCGCGTGAATCTGCGTGCCCATCTGCGTGGCCACCTTTGCCTCGCGCGCCGCGATGCGGATGCGGCGGCACTCGGCGATATTGTGAGTCAGCGGCTTTTCGCAATACACGTGCTTCTTCATCAACAGCGCGGGCAGCGTGGCAAAGGCGTGCGTGTGCTCGGCAGTGCTCACTGCCACCGCGTCGAAGTCCTTGATCGTGTCGTACATCTTGCGGAAGTCCGTAAACGTCTTCGCTCCGGGAAATTTCTTCGCCGCGCTCTCCAGGTTGCGCTCATTCACGTCGCACAGCGCCACGATGTTCTCCCCGGCGTTGGCAATCTCCATCATGTTCGAGCCGCCTCGACCGCCGCAGCCGATGATGGCCACATTCAATTTATTGCCCACATTTTGACCGCGAAGGAAGGCCGGGGCCACTGAGGCTGCGAGGACTGTGGATAGGAACTGGCGGCGGGAATGAGTGATCATCGTCTCGTAATAATCTCCGGTATCTTGGAAATTTAGTCCACTCTTGAACACATTTTTCGGGCCCCCTGTGCAGCAGCCTTCGCTTCCATGGTTGCCGGATTTCCCCGCGTCTGCTCGATTGCCCGTATTCATGGAAGCAAGTCGCACCAATCGCAAAACCGCCGGGGTCATCGGCCTCGGAATCATCGGCTCGCGCGTCGCCCAGTCGCTGCGCCATGCGGGATTCGCCACCTACGTGTGGAACCGCTCGCCCAAGCCAACCCCGAATTTTCTCGGCTCACCCGCCGAGGTCGCCCGCGAGTGCGAAATCATCCAGCTCTTTGTAGCCGATGCCAATGCCACGATGGAAATGATCGAGGCCATGGGCCCCGCGCTCACCCCCGCCCATATCGTGATGTGCCACGGCACCATCGGCCTTGAGGGCACCATGGCTGCGGATCGCGCAGTGCGCGAGACGGGCGCGCAGTTTCTCAATGCCCCATTCACCGGCAGCAAGCTGGCGGCCGAGAGCGGGCAACTCGCCTACTACATCGGCGGCGACCCGGACACTTTCAAACGCGCGGAGCCTGTGCTGCAGGCAAGCGCCAAGGCCATCATCTACATCGGCAGCGTGGGACAGGCTGCGGTGGTAAAGGTGGTGACCAATCTCATCAGCGCCTCCACCGTACAGGTGCTCGCCGAGTGCCTCGCCATTGTGAAGCAATCCGGCATCGACCCCGAGGCATTCCGCGCCGCCATCGAGCCCAATGCCATGCGCAGCGGCCTCATCGACTTCAAGCTGCCCACGATGATCGCCAGCGAATTCGACCCGCACTTTTCGCTCAAACACATGTTCAAGGACGTGCAGCTCGGCATGCGCCTGGCGGACTCGCTGGGCCTCGATCTCCCCGCGACGGGCACTATCGCAGGCGTCATGTTTCAGGGCATCACCAAGGGTTGGGGCGAGCTCGACTACTCCGCCGTGGCAAAGGCCTTCGAGGCAGCAAAATCCGAGGCTCCGGCCCCGGTCGCGCCATGAGCGATCTAGCGACGCAATACCGGGCCCTGCGCGAAAAGGGCGGTTTCGTCGACCTGTCGGGTCGCGCGCATCTGCTCTTCACCGGCGCCGACCGCGCCCGCTACCTCAATGGCCAGCTCACCGCCAATGTGGCCACGGTAAAGGCCCCATGCGTGCTCCCCGCCTGCGTGGCCACTGCGAAGGGCAAGCTTTGTGGTGATGTATTCGTAAGCATCGCCGCCGACAGCATCGTGCTCGATGCCCAAGCCTCGCTCGTCGAATCCCTCGCCGCGCGTCTCGAAAAATACATCGTTGCCGACAATGTGGAGCTCACCAGCCTGCCTGCTCCCCTGCCCCACTTTCACCTCATCGGTGCGGCAAAAGATGCGCTGCCTGCCGAGTTCCTCCCGCTGCTCGCCCCGGTAAATCGCTTCGGCATTCCCGGCTTCGACGCCCTTCCACAGACAACCGAGAGCAGCCCAAATCTCTCCGCCGCGCTCGACTGGCTGCGAGCCAATGCCACGGAGCTTTCCAGCGAAGTCCTGGAGGTGGTGCGCATCGAGCAAGGCATCCCCCTCTGGGGCGCGGAGCTCGATGAAAACACCTTTCCCTCCGAGGCGGGCCTCGATCGCACGCATGTCGATTTTCACAAAGGCTGCTACATCGGCCAGGAGGTGATTTCCCGGCTCCGCAGCGTCGGCCAGGCCAATCGCGGACTCCACGGCTTCACTGCCGATGCGCCCATTCCGTCCGGTGCGCGCATCTTCGCCGCCGCGGATCCCACGCGCGACCTCGGCAAAATCACCAGCGCCACCCACAGCTTCGCACTCGACCGCCCCCTCGCGCTCGGGTACCTCCGCCGTGGCGCACCCGAAACCGGCCTGCTCTGCGCGCTCCCGGATTCCGCCGATGCGCCCGTGCCACTTTCCATTCATCCACTACCTATCGTCCCATGAAAATCATCGCCCTGCTTGCCCTGACTACCGCCACCGCCTGCGCGGATGAAGTCGCCTTGATCGAGTTTCGGTTCGCCGACAAGTCGCGCCGCACCGTCGCCATCGAACTCTTCGAGGGCGATGCCCCGGCCACCGCCGCAAATTTCAAAAAACTCGCCGAAGACGGATTCTACGACGGCTGCTCCATCCACCGCGCCATCCCCGATTCGCTCGTGCAGACCGGCGATCCGCTCAGCCGCAAAAAGTCCCGCGAAAAAGTGGGCACCGGCGGCCCCGGCTACACCCTGCCCGCGGAAATCCGCCGCAAGCACAGCAAGGGCGCCATCGCCACCGCCCGCCTCGGCGACGCCGTGAATCCGCAGCGGCGAAGCAATGGCAGCCAGTTCTACTTCTGCATCAAGCCCCAGCCCCAGCTCGATGGCAAATACACCGTCTTCGGCCAGGTCATACAGGGCATGGATGTGCTCCAGCTCATCTCCAACAAGCCCGCCGACACGAACGACTACCCCATCGAACGCATCCGGATAAAGAGCATCAAGATCGTGGACCGCAGCACCCTCCCAGCCCCAGCCCCCGCCACCAAGCCCGGAGCAGTCCCCCCCGGCGAAGGCCCGAAGCCCTCCTTCTGGCGCCGCCTGTGGCCGTTTTAATAACGGGCTCATGCTGACAAGCACCAACGATGCGTCACCCCGGCAGGGGTTCCAGACAGTAGCCGGGGATAACATCCCCGGAAAAACGCGAAAGCGTCGCACCCCGGATGGGGTGCCGGAAGTGACAGAACCGCGTTTGACCGGCTTTAGCAGCTGTAAATCATGAACCATGGCAAACTGGGCATACCTCAACCGCTGCGACTCGGATCAGATCTATCCGATGTTTGAAGACAATCGCTATGATCGGGCAAAACACACCCTGATTGCGGCCGCGGGCGGCCTCCCCCTCATGTGGTGGTTTCTGCTCGCCCCGGAGGACCTCAAGACAAAAGTCTTCACCGTTGAGGTGCCCGAGCGCGCCCTCACGCTCGACGAGCAACTGGATGAAAAGAAGGTGAGGATGAAAAAGGAGGAGTTTGAAGAAACCGCCCCTCTCGCCCTAGCCACCACCGCCCTGGCGCGACTGCACGACCGCAAAGAGATGATGAACGAATGGTACCGCGCCAATGGCGGCCTCGATCACCACTTCAATTTTTTCACCACCCACCTCTCCGCCCACGAAGGGAAATACCTCTCCATCGACTGGGAAGAAGTGAAAGCCATCCACAGAGGCTTCATGGTGGATGCGAAGAAAATTCTCCAGCTCATCGTGGCAAAAGACGCCGCAGCAAAACCCATGCTGGCCCGCCTCTCGACCATCATGGAAGATCGCAAATTCCTACCGCGCCAAAAGCTCAAAGACTACAATGAGGATTGGTGGAACTACGCTCGCATCATGGGTGAATCGTATATCCTGAAGACGCCGTGGAATTGAAGCGGGCGGGCGACATCCCTTTGGGCTTCCAGCCACTGGAGATTGTTGGCGTAGCGTGCGACGCCTTGGACTGCGTGTGGCATTCGAGCGGAGCGAGAAAGCCTGCCGTAGGCAGCCCGCAGGGGGCGAGCGGAGCCGAGCAGCAACCCCTAAGCGCGACACCGCCTTTGGAAGGGATTGCGGGTGGGAGAATCTTTCGAGCAATCAATGCGCTCCGCTATTCCCTCCAGCACGTCCAGCTTTTGGACGCGATTTCGCAAAGCGAAGGCGGTGTCGCCGTTACACTCTGCCACCGCAGTCCAAGGCGTGCCGCTCGTTTTCTGACGTTGCTGAGTTGCCAATAGTCCTCATCGGAGCATCCGTTCCCTCAATCCCAAACAGTAACTCAAACTTCGTTTGAGTTCACCCGCGCCAACTCTTCGCTCGTAGCCTTGCACACCCCATGCTCAGTGATGATCGCCGTCACCAATTCCGCAGGTGTCACGTCAAACCCATCATTCCGCGCAGCGGTTCCCTCCG
>JAYUWZ010000703.1:0-7115 GCA_043753265.1 Verrucomicrobiaceae bacterium | reverse complement strand
ACTGAGATGGCACAGCCAGTGAAGTGAGGCCCCTCGACTCGTTCCTCGCTCGGGGTGACGGTTTCAGAAGGAGGAAGTCTCTGTGAATATCGAGGCATCACCGGCCTACACGGCAAGCTGCGCCCTCCACACAGCGTCAGCCTTAAGAATAAGGCTTTCGGGACGCGACCAAGGTCGCTGGCTGCACGAAGTCCACGGCGCTATCGCGCTCCCCAAGTCCGAAGCGGAAATCACTTTTAGCAACCGCTCTATCCCATAGATCCAGGACAATTCGGGGACGCACCATTATCCCAAGAAAGCAAAACGCCGACTCCTTTCGGAGCCGGCGTTTGTTTGAAACTGTGTCTGCCCTTGGGATTAACCTTCAGGATAGAGAACCTTGACCTTGTCGCCGGAGAGCCATTCGCCTTCCTTGATGAAGGCATCGGAGGTCGGCTTGTCGGGGCGCTTGATGAAGTAGGTGGAGCCCTGCTCCTTGGTGTCGACTACTTCGCCATTGCCACCGGCCCAGATGACCACTGCGCGGGTGCCCTTCCAGGCGCCGCCCTTTTGCCCTTGGTCCTTCACATAGGTGGTGGAACCGGGAGAGAAAGCGTTGGCGAGGAGCGGCCACTTGCTGTCCTTGGAACTCCACTTGATGCCAACCACGTAGCACCAGTCGTTTTCCTTGGGCTGGACATCCTTGGAGGTCTGCTCGTTCTGGACGGTCCGCTCACACCATGCGCTGTTCTGGTTGAAGAACACCTTCTTGTCGTCGAGCATGCCGTTCTTGAGAAGGATCTCAAAGGCTGCATTCGAGGTGCTTACGAGCGTGTTCGGATCATCGACATCGGTGTAGGCTGGGAATTCGTCCTTGCTCGGGTCGGACGCGTAGTTGCCCATGGCCTTGAAAATGTTCAGACCGTTGCTCATCTGCTGGGTCATCTTACCCTTGAGCAGGAAGCTGCTGAAGGAGGGCATCGCCAGGGCGGCGATAATGGCAATGATCGAGATCACCACGAGGAGTTCGATCAGCGTGAAGGCGGAGTTCTTGCGGAGTTTCATAAGTGTTGGCGGGATTCGAGTTTCGGAACCTACGGCTGCTTTATTTTCGGGGCAAAGGAAAAAATGTGATTCGAGCAATTTTTTTCCTAACGCATGATTTATTCTACTGCTCGCCGAGTTTGAAAGCAACGACCGAAAGGGGCGGAAGCGTGATGGTGAGCCGGTGGCTGCGGTTCATCCAAGGAACCTCCTCGGCGCGCTGGCCTCCGAGGTTTCCTGCATTCGTGCCGCCGTACTCCGCGCTGTCCGTGTTCAAAATCTCGCGCCACCAGCCACCACTCGGCACGCCGAGGTGATAGGCCTGGCGAAGATTCGGCGTCGCATTGAGCACGAAGACAATAGTGGTGCCGTGGCGCGCGCGGCGGAGAAAAGCGAGCACGCTATTGTCCGAGTCGTGCAAATCGATCCACTCGAAGCCCTCCCATACGTCGTCCTGATCGAACAGGGTGGGCTCATTGCGATAAAGGTAATTGAGTTGCTGGACGAGGCGGCGGAGCCCCGAGTGCACAGGAAATTCGAGCACCCACCAGTCAAGCGAACGCGAGTGGCTCCACTCGCCGCGCTGGCCCCACTCGCCGCCCATGAAGAGCAGCTTCTTTCCCGGGTGCGCCCACATCCAGGCGTAGAGCAGCCGCAGGTTTGCAAACTGGTGCCACTCGTCGCCGGGCATCTTGTTGATGAGCGAGCCCTTGCCATGGACGACCTCGTCGTGGCTGAGCACGAGGACGAAGTGCTCGTGAAATGCGTAGACCAGCGAGAAGGTCGCCTGCCCGTGGTGGAAGCGCCGGTAGATGGGGTCCAGCGCCATGTAGTTGAGCGTGTCGTGCATCCAGCCCATGTTCCATTTGAAGGTGAACCCGAGCCCGCCGAGAAAGGTCGGGCGCGAGACGGCCGGCCACGCGGTGCTCTCCTCGGCAATGGTCATGGCGCCGGGATGCCGCTCGTGGACGAGTTCGTTGCAGCGCTTGATGAAGTGGATGGCCTCAAGGTTTTCGCGACCACCGTAGACATTTGGAATCCACTCCGTGCGGGAGTAGTCGAGGTAGAGCATGGACGCAACGGCATCCACGCGCAGGCCGTCCACATGGTATTCCTCCAGCCAGAAGAGGGCGTTTGCGATGAGGAAGTTCCGAACCTCGTTGCGGCCGTAATTGAAAATGAGGGTACCCCAATCCTGATGCTCGCCCTGCCGTGGATCGGCATGCTCGTAGAGCGAAGTGCCATCGAAACGAGCGAGACCGTGGGCGTCCTTCGGGAAATGGCCGGGCACCCAATCGAGGATGACGCCGATGCCCATTTCGTGGGCGCGATTGATGAAAAAGCGAAAGTCATCCGGCGAACCATGGCGGCTGGTAGGAGCAAAGTAGCCGCACACCTGATAACCCCACGAGCCGTCGAAGGGATACTCCGCGACCGCCATGAGTTCCACATGGGTAAAGCCCATCTCCACCACGTAGTTGAGCAATTCATCCGCCAGCTCCCGCCACGTGAGCAGACGGTCCTCTTCTTTTCGACGCCAGGAGCCAGGATGCACCTCGTAGACGCTGACAGGTTCGCGCTGCCACTCGGTGCGCTTGCGGCGCTCCATCCACGCCTCATCGGTCCACGCAAACTTGTCGAGGCTCCACACCATCGAGGCCGTCTCGGTGCCGTGCTGGCTGAAGAATGCGAGCGGGTCGCTCTTTACGTGGAGATGGCCATCGGTGCCGTAGATTTCGAATTTGTAGTGCGCTCCCTCGGTGACGCCGGGGACGAATATTTCCCAAACTCCGCTGGGGATTACCTTGCACATCATGTGCGTGCGCCCATCCCAGCCATTCCAATCGCCCACCACGGAAACCCGGCGCGCGTTCGGGGCCCATACGCGGAAAGTGGTGCCTTTTACGGTCCCGCGCTCACCGGAATGGGCTCCGAGTCTGCGCCACAATTCCATGTGGCTGCCCTCTGCGAAAAGATGTGAATCGATGCCGCCCCATTCAGGGCCGAACGCAAATGCATCATCGTCCTCCCACACGTCGCCGTTGTGTGCGGTGAAGCGCAGCCGGTAGGCCATCCGCTCCTTTTGGCCCACGAGCTTCGCTTCGAAAAGGCCAGCTTTATCGACGAGCTTGGCCGCCCAGGTGCGGTCTGGTTTCGCGGCATCGAGCACCGTCACGGATTTGGCATCGGGACGAAACACGCGCACCACCAAGCCGGACTTCGACTCATGAAGGCCCAGCACCGAGAAGGGATCGCCATGGTCGACACGAATAAGCGATGCCAGATCGGCGGGAAGGAGAGTCGTCATGCTTGGGGGTTACTCTTTCCGGGAGCGCCCCGGCAAGCAAATGGCTCGGAAAGCAGGATAAACGCCCAACGCTTAACGTACAACCAACGCCCAATGGCGCAAGCGACATTCGGAAGCTCTGCGGCGTTCACACGTCGCTTGCCCCATTGGGCGTTGGACGTTCAGCGTTGGGCGTTGAACGTTACTTCCCCTTCCCCGCGTTGATGAACTCCTCGCGGCTCAGTGCTCCGTCGTTGTTGGTATCGAACAATGGGAAGCGAGCCGGGGCCTTGTCGGGGTCGGGCTGGTTGAGGAGGAATTCCTCGGGGGTCAGTTTACCGTCCTTGTCGGTGTCGCGCTTTGCGAACATCTCGGCACGGTTGGGGCCTGGATTCGCGGGTGCTTTGATCTGGGGGATGGCTTCCGGCTCCTTAGCGAGAAGTGCACGCAGTTCGGCGACTACGGCCGGCTGGTCGGTTACGAGGTTTTTGGACTCCAGCGGATCGGTTTGGTAGTCGTACAATTCCAACTCCGCTTTCTCCGGAGGCTGGCCGGGAACCTTCCACTCCACGAGACGATACCGTGCTGTGCGAAGGGCGCGCCCGATGCGTTCACCACGGGGGAAAACGTGCAGGATATAGTTCTTCGTTTGCGCCGAGGGATCTTTCAAAACAGGAGCAAAGCTTTTGCCATTGAGTCCGCCAGGCGCAGTGACTCCCGCGAGCTCGCAAAGCGTGGGATAAATATCGACTGTTTCCACGAGAGCTTTGGTCGCGGCACCCGCTTTGCCGCCGGGAGTTGCAACGATGAGCGGGATGTGTGCGGCCTGCTCGTAGTTTGTGTGTTTGCACCACTGCCCATTGTCGCCGAGGTGCCAGCCATGATCGCCCCACAGCAACACGATTGTTTTATCAGCCAGACCTTCTTTTTCAAGGGCGTCGAGGACTTTGCCAAGTTGCGCGTCCATGTAGCTCGTGGCGGCGTGGTACCCGTGAATCAGCGTACGGGCGGTATCGTCGCTCACGGGGCCGCGCTCCGGCATGCCGCCATACTGGCGCAGTTCCCCCCAACTCGTGGGGGCAAATCCCGGTGCTCCCTCGGGAGCGGTACGGCGCTCGGGCACTGCAAACTGCTCGCGGGAATAAAGATCCCAATATTTTTTCGGCGCGCAAAAGGGGAGATGCGGTTTCACAAAACCGACCGCCATGAAAAAGGGTTCGTTTCTCTCCTTTGCCGCGTGCAGGCGGCGGACTGCCTCATCAGCCAGTGCACCGTCGGGGTAGCGGTCGTCAGGCACATCAGCCGATTCGTAGGCGGCCCCGCGCGGGAGATTTCGCGCGTCCTTGTTGGAGAAGAGGGCTTCCTCCCGGGTGAGACCCTGATTTGCACGGCTCTCGGGCAGTGCGTAAGCCACGACCTCCGCCTTCCAATGGGGCACGCTCCACGAAGCGGGGTCTTCCTTGTTGCCATGGCCCACGTGGAAGATTTTACCCATCGCCTCCGTGCGATATCCCGCGCTCTGAAACTGCTGTGAGAGTGTCACTGCATCCGGGCGGGCTTTTCGGAAATTGGTCCCCAGATCGTAAATCCCCAGCGCCTGCGGGCGGATGCCGGTCATGAGCGAATTGCGCGACGGGGCGCACACGGCCTGATTGCAAAACGCCATGTCAAACCGGACGCCCCGTTTTGCCAGACGATCCATGTTTGGGGTTTTGGCCGCTCCGCCATAGCATCCGGCGACCGGTTTCAAGTCGTCGACGCAAATCATCAAGACGTTGAGTTTGTCGGCCGCAGACGCGACCCCAACGGACAAAACGGAAAAAAGAGCGAGGAGGATTCTCATGCAGGGAGGAATATCGGGAGTTCCCGCAATGTAGACAGCAACTTTGATGGCCACGCTATTTTACTGGAGCCTTCACGGGCGGGTTTTTCACGCGCACGAGGACGGCATCGAGCGGCTGCCACGAAAGGTCGAGCCGGTCGCCCCGTGCATACCACTCCACTTTGCCATCGGCGATGGGCCGCACACTGAAGTGCCAGTTGCACCCAACAAGAAGGCCGGCATCCCGTTCCAGAAAGACGAGGAACTTGCCCGGCTGGAACTGCACATGGGCGCAGATAAAACTTTCGAGGCCGTGCATTTTCACGACAGGCGGGAGGTTTCCCTTCAACTTTTGAACCACTGTGGCGTGGGCCACTTGACGATAGCCCCACCGCTCGGTTTTCACGTCCACTTCTTCCACCTTGGAAATCTCGACCACGGCAATGAATTCGGCGCGCTCAATCATTTGCTGCTCGGAAGCAAAGGCTGCCTTCGCATGGGCATTCGGCACTGAACATGCGATGGCACAGATAGTGGCAAGGAAGGTTTTAATCACAGGAGCGAGGCTATCGTCTGCCGTGGTGCAGGTTGTCAAACGAGTGTCAAAAGATGGTGATGTGGGGATGAGCCGGAAGCTCTGCCACCCGTACCCTCGTTTGTGGCCAGAGATGCGCTATTGAGCCGTTTTGGCACAGTTTATCTATTTTCCACATTCCGTCCGCAAGTCTCCTTCCCGGTTGACGCCAGCGAAACGCCATCTATTTTTAACGGACACACATGGCGCAGAACAATCCTCGTCCTAATCGCGAAAAGGACCCAATAGACAATCAAGGCAACGGCGCACCGGAGCCCAACTTTAACTGGAGAGGCCTTATCCTCTTCGCTGCCGCGATTGCGCTCATCGGCGGAGCTCTTTGGTATAAAAATCCCAATACCAACGCTCAAATCGTCCAATACCCAAAGTTCCGGGCTGCGCTTACGGAAGAGCGCATTCTACCGGACAAACTGGTGCTCCTCTCGGAGGCGGGAAGCACGATTGATACGATCCGCGGCTACATGCTGCCGGAAAAGGGCGGGTCGAAAGATTCGGCCATTCTGTTTAAGACGTCCATCAATCCGAACTACGACAAGGATCTCCTGACGGACATGCGGACCAAGCACAACTTGGTGCCTGAGATCAGCGATGGCTCGAACAATGTGCTCCTCGGGGCGCTGTTCCAGTTCCTGCCCATTCTGTTCATCCTCCTGCTCATCTACTTCTTCTTCCGCTCGCAAATCCGCATGGCCGGAAAAGGCGCGATGAGCTTTGGCAAAAGCAAGGCCCGCATGCTGGCCCGCGACAAAAACAAAGTGACGTTCAAGGACGTGGCCGGTGTCGAGGAAGCCAAGGACGAGGTGCAGGAGATTGTGGAATTCCTCAAGGATCCCAAGCGCTTCCAAAAACTCGGCGGCCGTATTCCCAAGGGCATCCTCATGGTCGGCCCTCCAGGAACCGGCAAAACGCTGCTCGCCCGAGCCATCGCCGGCGAGGCAGACGTGCCGTTCTTCAGCATCAGCGGCTCGGACTTTGTTGAGATGTTTGTGGGCGTTGGCGCGAGCCGCGTGCGCGATATGTTTGAACAGGGCAAGAAGTCGGCCCCGTGCCTTATCTTCATCGACGAAATCGATGCAGTGGGACGCCATCGCGGCCACGGCATGGGCGGAGGGCACGACGAACGCGAACAGACGCTGAATGCGCTGCTCGTGGAGATGGACGGCTTTGACACCCAGGATGGTGTAATCATCATCGCCGCGACCAACCGGCCCGACGTGCTCGACCCCGCACTGCTGCGCCCGGGCCGCTTTGACCGCCAGGTGACCGTGAACCTTCCCGACGTAAAGGGCCGCGAGGAAATCCTGCGCGTGCACTCCAAGAAGGTGAAGATGTCCGAGGACGTGGATCTCGGAGTGATCGCCCGTGGAACGCCCGGCTACAGCGGCGCG
>JAYUWZ010000702.1:0-7119 GCA_043753265.1 Verrucomicrobiaceae bacterium | reverse complement strand
ACATCAAGACCAGCGCGCTGGGCACCGGCGACCGCTGGCTGGAAATCGCCGGCTGTGGCATGGTGGATCCCGCCGTCTTCGACGCCGTGAACGCCAAGCGCGGCGACCGCGCATTCGACACGGAGAAATACACCGGCTTCGCCTTCGGCTTCGGCCTCGACCGCCTCGCCATGATCATGAGCAGCGTCCCCGACATCCGCTACTTCACCGACAGCGACCAGCGCTTCCTCGCGCAGTTCTAGTTCGCAGATGAGCAAGACGGACAAAATCCTGGAGAAAGTGATGAGCGGCACCGGCGATCCCGGCATCGCCTTTGCCGACCTGTGCTTTTTGCTCCTAAAACTCGGCTTCAAGGAAGCAGGTGGCAAAGGCAGCCACCGCGTTTTCATTTCCGGGCAATCGTTCGTGAACTTGCAGTCCGACGGAAACAAAGCGAAAAGTTACCAAGTCCGGCAGGTGCGCGAGCTCCTCCGCAAACTGGGACATTGATTTATGATCGAACCACGCGACTACGAATTCCGAATCTGGTATAGCGCCGCCGAGGGCGACGAGTGCTTCGTCGCACAGGTTGTCGAGTGGCCGGGCATCGTGGCCCATGGCGAAACCCGCGAGTTGGCCGCCCGCGAATTGCAGACCGCTCTCGAACTCGCACTCGACGTGGCTCGTGAGCAGGGAATGACCCCACCTCCACCAGTCCGCCACGCGGCGCTCGCATAGTTGCCCACCGCGACGAACACGCGGCCACCCGCGTTCGTCCACCCCAGAACTACACACCCATTTTTCATGAAAGTATCTCTTAATTGGCTCCGGGAACTAGTTGAACTCCCGCCGACTGTCCCGGCACTTGTGGATCTGCTCACCCTCGCCGGAGTCGAGGTCGAGGACGTTATCACCACCGGCTGCAATATCGCCAACGTCGTCGTCGCGCAGATCAACGAATCCGTGCAGCACCCCAATGCCGACCGTCTCAGCGTCTGCACGGTAAACGATGGCACGCCCACGCCCCGGCAGATCGTGTGCGGGGCAAAAAACTACAAGGTGGGCGACAAGGTTCCGCTCGCGCTGCCCGGTGCCACGCTTCCTGGCGATTTCACCATCAAGGCCGGCAAGCTCCGTGGCGTGGAAAGCAACGGCATGCTCTGCTCCGCCAAGGAACTCCGCCTCGCCGAGGACGCCGACGGCCTGCTCATCCTTCCGCCGGAGTCCGTCATCGGTACCCCGATCGGCGACCTCTTCCCCGGTGACACCGTGCTGGATTTGGAGATCACCCCGAACCGCCCCGATCTACTGAGCGTCTCGGGAATCGCCCGCGAAGTGGGAACTCTCACAGGCAAGACCGCCACGGTACGCGGAGCCGCTTCCTCACCACAGAATCTTGCAACGCTGAATGTGCAGGTGGACGACGCCGAGCTTTGTCCCATTTACACGGCCCGGCGCATCACAGGTGTGAAGGTTGGCCCTACGGAGGACTGCGCACGTCGTAAGCTCGAGGCAGCAGGGCTGCGCTCCATCAACAATGTCGTCGATATCACCAACTACCTGATGCTCGAACTCGGCCAGCCACTCCACGCGTTCGACGCGGCAAAGCTCAAGGGCGACCTACGAGTACGCCTTGCCAATGAAGGCGAGGAGTTCCTCGCGCTGGATGGGAAAACCTACAAGCTCTCCGCAACACAGCTCGTGATTGCAGACGCCGAGAAGGCCGTGGCCATTGCCGGCGTGATGGGTGGACAGGATACCGGCGTGACTGAATCCACCACGGAGGTGATTCTGGAGTCCGCATGTTTCCAGTCGCGCAGCGTGCGCCGCACCTCGCGCCAACTCGGTCTTTCCAGCGACAGCAGCTACCGCTTTGAGCGTGGCGTCGACGCGGCTGGAGTGCTCGCAGCCAGCGATTACACGGTCGAATTGATCGGGCTGATGGCAGGTGGAAAGGTCACCGCCGCAGGCCAGGCAGGTTCTGCCTCCACAACCAACACCGTGGTTCCCCTCCGCACCGCACGCGTGGAGCATCTCCTCGGCGTAAAGGTGGAGGAGGATCGCATCGATCAGATTCTCACCGGCTTCGGTTTGAAGAAAACCGACGACGGCTGGCAAGTGCCGTCCTTCCGCTCCGACCTCACCCGCGAGGTCGATCTCATCGAGGAAATCGCCCGCGTGGTCGGCATGGATGCCATACCCGCCAAGACCCAGGCGCGCTTTGCCGCGGCGAGCGCAAGCGACCGCAACTACGATCGCGCCATGGCCCTCCGCCGGGCCTTCGTCGCGCAGGGTCTGCACGAGGCGCGCAACCTCACCCTCGTCCCCGCCGAGCCACTCGGGCTCGCCTGCACGCAGGTCGCGCCGAAGGAACTCATCCGCGTGAAAAACCCGATGATCGAGGAACAGGTCGTCCTGCGCCCGAACCTCCTCCATGGGCTGCTCACCGCCGTACGCAACAATCTTCGCGCGGGCGCGAAATCCGTCCGCCTCTTCGAGATTGGCCGCGTCTTCAACGTGCAGCGCCCCGAGGAATTTTCCCATGCAGCCCTCGTTCTCGCAGGCCCGCTCGGCGAACGCTCCTGGCGAGGCGCGGAAGGCCGCGAAGCCGATCTGTTCGACGTAAAGGGAATCATCACCGCCATCCTGGGGCCGAAGGCCACCTTCCATGATGAGGAAAATGCCGGGCTCGCCATCTCGATTGCCATCAAGATCCACGACAAGCCCGTGGGCCTCGCGGGCCAGCTCTGGCCTGCCGATGCCCGTGCCATCGACGCCACAGTCCCCGTGGTCTTCGCCGCGCTCGACCTCACCGCACTGGCCAAGGCCGCACCCGATGCCGCGAAGAAATACACCGAGATCCCGCGCTTCCCCGCCACCACCCGCGACATCGCCATGCTCGCCCCGCTCACCCTCCCCCACGCGGACGTGGAGCGCGCGCTGCTCGGCGCAAAGGAGCAGCTGCTCGCGGGCATTGAGTTGTTCGACGTCTTCACCGACCCGAGCGGCGCACGCGTGCCGGCGGACAAAAAATCCATCGCCTACTCGCTCACCTATCGCAGCCCCGAGCGCACCCTCACCGCCGACGAGGTGAACACCGCGCACTCCCGCCTCAAGGCCCGCCTGCAACCACTGGGCATCACCCTGCGCGAATAGCACCACCGCTTCTAACGACGCGCGGCCTGTCGCGGCAGAATCACCATCAGGCTCTTGCGCCCGTCCGGCAGCGTGACCATCGCAGCCGGCCGGCCGAGGGCAGCAAGCAATTGCTCATCATTGATGCGCTCCACTTGCAAAGATTGCTGGGGCACAGTCACGGGTGCGGAAACTACAACCGTCTGCGCAGGCAAAGGGGGTGCAACAGGCGCGCTCGTTTCCTTTTTGGGCAGGCTCGCCACGAATGCCGCGATGCACCCAAGCGCCACCACCGTGAGCGCCCCGGTCTTTCGCCGCTGCCGTGCAACCCGATCCCGGCGCAGCGCGGTCACGATCTCATCGGCACCTGGCCCGGCAGCCGCGGGCAGCAGATCGTTTAGAATCTCTTCTTTGTGTTCCTTGTTCATGGCGATTTCAATTCCTCCGCAATGAGGCCCCGCAGCTTTTCGCGCAAGCGCGAGAGCCGTCCTTCGATGGCCCTCGCGGTGCATGCAAGCTGTGTGCCGATTTCCTCCAGGGGTCTGCGTTGAAAGTAGCGCGCCTCCACAAGCTGGCGCTCCTCCGCATCGAGATGCAAAAGAGCCGCGTCCAAAGCGGCACCGAGGCGATCGTCAGCGGGCGTTGATGCAGGGCAGAACCACGCGGCAAATCGCGCCAGCGCGCCACGGTAGCGCCCGCCGGTACGACGCAAGTCGCTCGCCGCATCGCGTGCCGCACGCGCGAGCCAGTTCCACAGAGCCTCGGCGTCCGGCATCGGGCGGACATGCCTCGCCAATCTCAGATAAGCGTTCTGCGCAACCTCGGTTGCAAGCGCCTCATCCCCGCCTGCAATCGCAAAACAGTATCGGAACAGGCGTACATTCCACTGCATGTGCAGCCACCGAAATGCCGCCTCGTCGCCCCGGCGCAGAGCCTGTGTCAGCGCAGGAGTATCGGCAAAGTCAAAGGCCCCCGTGACAGGCAGCGTGGAGCCAGCCGGTGAATCGTTCACACGCGCACCGGAGAGTGCTGCGAAGGGTTGGGCTTCACTCAAGGTCACCGAGGAGAAGGTTTCGCCTAGGGTTAATGCGCTGCCCCGCGCTCCTTGAGAAGCTTCAATTCCGTTTCCAGCTTGGTGCGGGCGATCTCCAGCTCCTGCACTTTTTTAAACATGTCCATCGACTGCTCCTCCATCTCCTTCAACTGGCGTGATCGGCGCTCCGCGAGTTCTATGGCCTGCTGCTCCGAACTGGTGGTGCGGACAGCGCTGTCCTTCGTCAGCGCCAGAATCAACTGATCGACCAATTTGTGGGCCCGCTCGGGGCCATTCACCACGAGCACATTCGTCTGCTCGTGAAAACTGAGTTTTATTTCACCAACCTTGATTCCGTCGCTTTCCAGCACCTGCATCAAGGTCTTCTCGACTCCAGCAAAGGGCACCGTGCTCGTAACCGTCCCCAGGGCGTAAACACGCGTGGATCGCGCGGGTGCCGATGGCATCGGACTGGGAGCGCCGCCTCCCTCCGCCATAGTTCCCGCGGCGGTCGTAAGAGAAGGCTGACTAGAGGCAATAAAGAGTCGGTTCACGATCGGCACCTCGCTCAAGGCTGGCACGCGCTGCTCCGGGGAAGGCAACAGCCCGCCAAGTCCTCCCCCTGCGCCTCGCCCGACGTCGCCAGACTCCGAAATAGTTCCTGAAATCCCTCCACTAACCTCTATCGATGAAGTAGGTGCCCCGCCCAAACCACCACCCATTCCTGGCATCCCGGGAGCTGCGCCACCGAGACTTCCGAGCGCTCCCGACCCGCCAAATGTGGAACCGCTCCCAGCTGCTCCGGCGGGGTCGCCACCGGTGCGCTTCTCCCACCGCTGCGGGGCTCTCAACGGGCGGAACTCCCAACCGATGACATCCCCGGAAGTAGTGCCAGCGATCGGTCTCAATTCGCACTCTGCGGCGGTAGCGAGCAGCGTAAGAGCATCCGGCCCCGTCACGTTGCGCAGCGTGAGTTCCGGGACCACAAGAGCCTTGTCTGGAGGAATGGAAAAGATAACATTGAGCCGCTGCTGCTGCGTGGCTTCCAGGACTTGCTGAACAAGCTCCACAGCGTCTTCAAGACGGCCCTTGGGAATGTTAAAGGGAAGGGTCTGACTGGGTGTGGTGACAGCCGCGGCCCCTTCGTGACTGTTGTCGTGAGCATCAGGTTTACGCGCCTCCTGTGCCCCGGCAAACGTGGCCAGGGCGAGGAATGGCGCTGCGGTGAGGAATGTCGTTTTCATTCAACATGGATCACGACGCCCAACTCCAAAACCCACGCAAAGAGTGAAAACAATTTGAGGGCCGGCGCGGACTATAGCCGGCTCACCGTCTCGTGCAGATTCAAGATCGCACGCGCCACGCTCGTATACGCGGCGAGTTCCGATGCCGGCGCGCCCGCCGGCGGCATGGAGATACCGACCTTCAGTAGCGCGTCCGCTTCCTTGTCTGCCGCTGCGTATCCGGCGGCGTGCTTGTCCAGCAGTGCGCGGAGCGTCTGCACTTCGGAGGGCTTCGGCTCTCGCGCGGTAGCGCGGCGCCAGGCCCAGGCGATGCGCTGCTCCGGGGTTGCACCGCCCTCCTTCACCATGCGCGCACCGAGAGTGCGGGCGGATTCCACAAACTGCGGGTCGTTCAGCAGCACCAGTGCTTGTTGGGGAATGTTCGAGCGCACGCGATCCGCCGAGCATTCCTCGCGCGTGGGCGCATCGAACGCGAGCATCGCCGGGTGCACGTAGCTGCGCTGCCACCATGTATAGAGGCCGCGCCGCCATTGATTGGCATCCTTGTCGATCTCCCAGACACGCGCGGGAAAGTTCAAATTCTCCCAATAGCCCAGCGGCTGGTAGGGCTTCACGCTGGGTCCGCCGATTTTCTGCACGAGCAGACCGGAGATGCTCAGCGCGTTGTCCCTCACAAATTCCGCATCGAGCCTCCAGCGGCCCTGCCTCGCGAATTCCCGGTTCAGCGGGTCGCGCACGAGCGCCTCGGGCGTGGCGACACTCGATTGCCTGTACGCACCGCTCGTCACCATCAGGCGCACCATGGCCTTCGTATCCCAGCCGCGATCCATGAATTCCACCGCGAGCCAGTCGAGCAGCGGCTGCATCGTGGGCAGTTCACTCTGTGTCCCCATGTCCTCCAGAGTCTTGCTGATTCCGCCGCCGTAAAACTGCTTCCACAGCCGGTTCACATACACGCGGGCGGTAAGCGGATTTTCGCGACTCACCAGCCATTTGCCAAGGTCCAGGCGGGTCAGGCGCTGCGGCTTGCCATCCACCACCTGCGGTTGCGGCGCGCCGGGGAGAAAGTGCGGCGTGGCCGGCTGCACCACCTCGCCGGTTTCCACCATCCAGTCCCCGCGCGGCAGGATGCGCACCGTGCGCGGTGCGGCGCTCTCACTCACCAGGCAGCGCCCGATGGCCTTCACCAGCTCATCGCGGCTCTTTTGCGCCTCGGCCAGCTCCTTGCGCACTGGTTCGAGCAACGGAGCGATACCCCGGTAGTGATCAGCAACCCGCTTCCCCTGCTCGGGCGTGCGTTTGTCAGCCTCCACTTTCAGCGCAGCGAGCACCTCGTCGGGAATCGATTTTCTGGGCGCCACGATCGGCTTGGGCGCGCTTGTCGCCGCGATGCGAAATTTCCCCAGCGTGTGGTTGTCACCGTACACCTGCCGCAGCAACACCACTACATCCGTCTCCGCCTTGGTGGGCTCGGCCAGTTCCACAAACAGCGCCGAGTCGCGGCCTGTGCCACCCTGCACCGCCCACCCATTGTCCTTGCTTTCCTTCTTCCCGTCGATGGTCTCCGACGCAGGAAACTTCTTCTGCTCATACGTCGCCGAGGCCTGCGAAAGCTTCACGGGCTTCCCGTCATCCTCCACGGAAAATTCCGTGAGCACAAAATTGCCCGCGCCGCTCCGGCCCGGGCCTTGCCCCGGGAGTGTCTGGCTGGGCAGAGCCTCGAGTCGG
>JAYUWZ010000701.1:0-3334 GCA_043753265.1 Verrucomicrobiaceae bacterium | reverse complement strand
CACCCCGCGCCACGACACATCGATCCACGGCCTGGCGCGCAGTGTCACAAATTTCGTAACAAAGACCGGCTCCCCCTTGGATGTCACCCGCACCACATAGAGACGCGCGGGATCCAGGTCGCGCAACTCTGCACGGCGCTTTCCACCCGCCTCGGTGACCTTTGCAGTGCGCAGTACCTTCCAACTGATCAAAGGCATCCCATCCGGCCCTCTCGTCACGAGCCGCTCGTCCACCGACAGCGCATCGCCGGCCCCCAGCGTGGATGGCCATTCCACCACTGCGCTCGAGGAAGTGATGGCGCTCATGTATTTCCCCATCTTGCCCGGCACCTCGGCCAGTTCAGGCACGGGAGGCAGCCCGGCGCCCGGCTTTGCGGAGGGTGACGATATAGCGGGGCGCGGCGCATTCCCCGGCGTGCCGGGCAGCGCGGGCCTCGGAGGGGGCGGCGGACCGGCCTCCGGCTTGGGCTGCACATCCACGGTAATCGAAATACGCTCCGTCCCGGTGCCGGTATCCGCGACGAGTTCCGCACTCACTTTCCCCGCATCCCTGGCGACCAGACGCACAGGCACCTTCGTGCTGCCGCGCGCAGGTACCTGCAAACCGGCTGCAGCGACCTCGAAGGGGGCATCCACCCGCACCGCGACCGTGGCAGGCAGGCCTCCGCTATTCTCGATGACCGCCTCCGCTTCCGCGGGCATTCCCGCCACGACCTTCCCAAAATCCAGCGCCTTGCTCGCAAACCGGATCATCGCCGCAATGGGCCGGGCGCGCACCGGCACCTCGGCGGACCATGCTGCCGATTCGATCTTCAATTTCTCGTCGAGCGCCCCGGCATCGTCCGCTCCTGCATACACGCGCAAATCCAACGAGCCCCCCGCCGGCACCTCGATTATGCGCTCCACCATCACACGGGGGCCTGCGGTGATCACCAGCTTGCGCGGCTCCTCGGTGCGATTTTCTAAGTGGAGCACTCCCTCCCGCGTCTGGCTTGTGGGCGCTGCGTTCAGCTCCAGCGTTGCGGGGGAAAATTCAAGCGGCGCCTTCGCCAGGCCCCTCAGCAGCACGGCACGCTGGGGCTTGGGACCGAAGACCGCGTTGCCGGAAAATTCACCCGCCTTTTTGGGTGCGAAGACCAGTTTGAAGACCGCGCGCTTCCCGCCCGCGAGCTTGTAAGCCGTGGTTCCCTCCACGGACCATCCATCGGGCACCGTGAGCTCGCCCTCGGCCATCGCGCCGCCCTGGTTTGCCAGCTCCAGGGTCGCCGTATTTTCACGGCCCACGATGATCTCGGGGAATTCCAGCACGTCCTGCGCGACCAGCCGCGCGGGCAGCTCGGGCGCAGGCACGATGGTGATCGTGACGGCCGCGGGGGCGGACATCCCGTCATTGCTACGCACCGCAAAAGTGAAGCGATCCTCCCCCGCGTCCTTCCCCGCCGTATACTTCACCACCCCCGTGTTCACGCCGGCGATCTGCACGGCGGAAAGCTTGCCCTTTTTCGGCTGCGTGCGCACCACGAACTCGAGCTGCTGCGCTCGCGAACCATGGATGCCAAGTTCCACGGAGACCGTCTCGCCGGGGCGTACCGTCACGGTTTTCCCCATCGGTGGCGGCGGTGCCGGGGGCAGTTCCACGCTCCCCTTGCGCTGCGCATGCGCGGGTGTGGGAACCAGCGGCAATACTAGCAGCCCCATGCACAGGAGCATGGTGAGCCGGGCAGCAATCGAGAAAATGCGGATCACGGGAAAAGTCGCACAGCCTAACCCGGCTCCCTCCGCTTGGCAACGCACCGCCGCATTCCCTTTCAGCTTTGCAATCCAGCCCCGCATCACCCGATCGGGTGGCAAAAGGACGAAAATGCCATTATCTCATTGCCCCACTGGCACCTGCTTCCGTAGAACGAGCCCTCGATGAAAGCCATCGCCCTCGCGATTTTTGCAGCCGCGATCCTCGCGGGAGACTCAGCCTTTGCACAGGCTGGCCGTGGAGGCGGGCCTCCGCCCACCCCTATGAAGAAGGCCACGGAACTCCTGAGAAAGCAGGATCCGCCCGTCATCAACAAGGACCTCGCCGCACACATCACCCAGGATAATTCCTCCGTCGTCGTTTCGATCGCCAAACAGCGCGCCTACCTGATGATGGGCGACCAGGTCTACATCGACACCCCGATTTCCAGCGGCAAACGCGCGGGCATGACCCCGAAAGGCGTCTTCAAGATCAGCGAGAAAGACCCCGACCACCGCTCCAGCCTCTACGGCAACTTCGTGGACCGCAAAGGACGCGTCGTGCGCGCGGGCATTTCCATCAGGGTGGACTCCGCGCCCAGCGGCACCCGCTATGAAGGCGCGCCCATGAAATGGTTTTGCCGCTTCAACGGCGCAATAGGCATGCACGTGGGCAAACTTCCCGGCTACCCTGCCTCGCACGGCTGCGTGCGCCTCCCCGAGGAAATCGCCCCGCTCATTTACCAAAAGGTAAAAATCGGCACTGTCGTGGAAGTCCGGGCGGAGTAGCCTGCGACCCGAGGGGCCTCATAGGTCCCATAGGACATATACGTCCTATAGTCCCCCTCCGGCTTGCGACCATCGCTTGCGCATTGGATGTTAGGCGTTGAGCGTTGGACGTTGAGTGTTTCTCTCCCGGTTGACGCCCGGCCACCCACGCGGTACACCCCGCCCGTGCTCAACGAAAAATACGTCCTTCCCAACTGTCAGGCCTCCGTCCTCTGCGAGGACATCCGCCGCGAGATCACCGGCATGCAAACCCTTGTCGGCGTCATCAACGCGGTGCCGGCGCCCCAGGTGCCTGTTGGCTTTATGAAGCTCTGCCTCTGGACGCGCTGGTGCAATGGCATCGGCCAGTTCAAGCAAACCGCCAAGATCCTCGCCCCCGATGAAAAGGTGCTCGGCGAAAGCACCGTGAACTTTCAGTTGAAAGACATGGAAGTGATGGCCACCAACGTGAACCTCTTTGGCGGCATCCAGTTCAAGGAGTACGGCAACTACCACGTGGAAATTTGCCTCGATGACCAGCTCATCATGCGCTACCCGCTCCCCGTGATAAAAGTGCAGCTCCCCGGCCAGCCGCAGGCGCAGCCAGCGGCTTAGGGAGCACTGTATCTTCGCGAATACGCAAGGGTTGCCCATGATCTGACCCGAATGGTGGAAGCAACAGACAACCATCGAACGGAAACATTGAGCGTTGGATGTTGGATGTTGGATGTTGGACGTTGGACGTTTTCTCCAGAGCCCACCTCATAGCCCCTGCAAGCCTGTTTGGGACAGCCCCGGCGCACTTTTAGTGAAATATGTTTTTTGCTTACCCGGGCGT
>JAYUWZ010000700.1:0-3340 GCA_043753265.1 Verrucomicrobiaceae bacterium | reverse complement strand
CGGCGTTGCGGGCGAGCAGCAGCTTTGCCTTTCCGGCATTCGCGGCATGGAGCAGCGCGGCCTTGTTGGCGTTCTGCCGCGCAAGCAGCAGGGCCTTGGCAGCCTGGGCCTTTTGCAGCAAGTGCGCGTTGTTGGGCCGGGGTGGTTTCGGGACAGGCGGCCTTGGCGGCTTGGGCAGCGCAAGGGCTTCCAAACCGAGTGCGGCCACAAGGGCGATGACGAGCGTTAGGGTGCGTAGCATCATTTGGCTGTGGCCATGGGGAGGCCGTAGGTGGGCGCACGCTAGCCGTTTGCGGAAATAAGGCAAAGGGAAGTTTATCAAATCCCTTACTGAGTCCCCTGCCCCTACCTGGGCGCCGTGCTGCCGGGAGTCCCAGGCTGGGAATCCGGGTCGGCAACGGCAGTCTTGCTCGGCCCCGTGACGGTCATTTTGGCATCCGCAAAGGCCAGCTCAATCACTGTCTCTTTTTCCCCAGCGACGATGCTTAAAACCTTTCCCTTTGGGTCTTTCCGTTGAACTTGAGGACTTCCGGAAAGGATGAATTTCTTCCCGTCAAAATCGCATTTGATGGTATCCGCCTTTGCGTCGACGTCCCACGGGCCATTGATCATGTTGCGCCCGTGTTTCAGCGTGGGCTTCCCGGTGCAGGTGAGCACTTTCGTCCGCTCCCCGTCCATCTCTGTCTTATCGTGCAACACCGCCGTGAGGTTCCATGCTCCCGCGATTCTTACGGTCTTTCGCCGGGGAGCCGCATCGTCAGCCGCAAACACGCCCGTGACGAGGGCAATCCCTGCTAAGAAGCGCAAAGCCAAAGGTAGAGTACTGCTCATTGCGCCACGCTAGGATTGCAAGGCGCAGTGTCAAGGGCAGCAGTCAGGGGTCAGGGGACAGGAATCAGGCGTCAGCTCCACGATGAGTGAATTCATCACTGACTCCTGACTCCTGATTCCTGACCCCGGAAAACCATCCACCGCGACACCGCAGCGTAACGCAATCGAGCCCAATTCTCCCCTTCCACCCGCGCTTGGCAGGCTGATAAGGTACCCTGACACCTAATGAAAGAGCCCAGTTACCGTACTCGTCTGGCCACAAGCGTGGAGGATCTCCACGCGGCACAGCGACTGCGTTTTGAAGTATTTAATGTGGAGCTTCACGAGGGCTTGCAGGAAAGCTGGGCCACCCAGTTGGACAGCGACCGCTTCGACGATGCCTGCGACCATTTGCTCATCGAGCACACCCCTACCAGTCAAGTCGTAGGCACCTATCGCCTGCAGACCGGTGCCATGGCTGCCGCGCGCCTCGGCTACTACAGCGCCCAGGAATTCGACTTCGCACCCTACGAGCCCTACCGCCCGCAGATGGTGGAGCTTGGCCGCGCCTGCGTGCACAAGGAACACCGGAAAACGAACGTGCTCAATTTCCTGTGGCGCGGCATCGCTGAGTACGCCGCCGAGCGCGATGCCCGTTACCTCATCGGGTGCAGTTCGCTCACCTCGCAGGATGCCGCGCTCGGGCACGCGATGTTCGAGCAAATGCGACCCTCGCTGGCGCCCGAGCAATTCTGGACCACCCCCCTGCCCGAATACCGGCTGCCCGACGTTGCCCCCCTTGAGGAATGCCCGGAACCGCCCCGCTTGCTTCGCGCCTACCTTTCCGTGGGAGCCAAGATTTGCGGGCCCGCAGCCATGGATCGCGAATTCAAAACGATCGATTTTCTCACGCTGATCGACCTCAAGGTGCTTCCGGCAGCCGTGCAAAGCCGATTCTTTGCGTAATGCGGCGCGCGGAGGAAAACCAACGATGAGCACGCTCGGCAATGTTGCCCGTGGAGTCATGCGCTTTTGCGTATACCCCGGGCTCGCCACCCAATGCTTCGCTGAGTACGGATTATCCGGGGCAGGCAGCACCACCCGCAGCCGGGTGGACTGGCTGCAAAAGGTCGCAAAGCGCCATGCAAAATGGCTGGGGCTGCGTGTGCGCGTCCATGGCGAAATCCCGCAGGCCGGCCTGGTGGTGTGCAATCATATCAGCTACATGGACATCGTGGGGCTCAGCGCAGCGGGTGCCTTCGCATTCGTTGCCAAAAAGCAGGTCGCAGGATGGCCGATTTTTGGAAACTACGCAAAGCTCGGTGCCACGCTGTTTGTGAATCGCGAGCAGCGTGGGGCCGTGGGCGATGTCGCCCAGCAAATGCGCGGACATCTGGAAGCGGGCGTCCCCATCGTGCTGTTCCCCGAAGGCACCAGCACCGGCGGCGATGTCGTGCTCCCTTTTCGCAGCAGCCTTTTTGATCCCGTCGTAAAGCTCGCCTGCCCGGTCACCGCCTGCGGCCTGCGCTACACGATCGAAAAGGGAGACGTGGCGGAGGAAGTCGCCTTCTGGCGCGACATGTCGCTCGCCCCCCACCTGCTGAAGCTCATGAGCCGCCCGGGCCTCACGCTCGATATGCACTTCGGCCCATCGCAAATCCGCACCTCCGACCGCAAGACGCTAGCCCGGGAGATGCATCGCGAAGTGTTCACCTTGGCGGGGCTGGAAAATCGTCCGGCCCACTAGACAAAGGGTAGGCTAACGGGGTGAGCGATTGTTCTCACCGAATATTGCCCGGAGGATGGGGATATTCTGAATCAGTAACCGCATTCCCACCACCTCCACCTGAGCCTCCATCCAGAGCGGGAGCAAGCTCCCGCACTCCAGATGCACATCTGTAAATCCGAAGACTGGATACCCGAATCAAAGCGGCGCGAATCTGGAGTGCTGGAGCTTGCTCCAGCTCTGGCGGCGGGGCGTAGGCGGTGGATGGAAGGAAAGTGATTCCCAAAAATCAGGGGTTTCAGAATCGCTGACTCTGGGCTAATGAACCAGATTGGCGCGGATTTGTAACATCGCAGCCTGCGCGTCCGCCAAACACCACATCCATGAAATTGAACCAAACTTTACTGATCGCCACATGCACAGGGCTGGGGTGCTTTGCGCTCGGTTACATGATTTCTGGCTCCGACTCGTCGCATCCATCGCTTGCCGGTGGCTCGGGTCAGGGCGGCTCTTCGTGGAATGGGTCCGCAGGCGGAGGTGCGGGTTCCTTCTCAGGCAGCGAGGGTGACCAGTTTTCCTCCATCATCCCCAGCAATGACAAGGAGGCCCGTCTTTTTGGTGCGCTGCGCGACACGAATGACCTGCGCCGCAATTTCGACCTCTACGAGGGTGCCAAGGCGCTCACCATGGAGGAAATTCCCGGGCTCCTCGCAAAGATTCGCTCCATGCCGGGCGATGCCCGCGAGATGCTCATGCCCGCGGTGATGGCTCGCTGGGCCGAACTCGATCCCAAGGCTGCGGGCG
>JAYUWZ010000699.1:0-3346 GCA_043753265.1 Verrucomicrobiaceae bacterium | reverse complement strand
TCGACAACGTCGTGGCCGTGGGCAATGCAGGCGGCTTTGTGGAGCCGCTGGAAGCCACCGCGCTCATGGTAGTATGCTCCCAGTGCCAGACGCTCGTGGATTTCCTGAACCATTGCGCGCTGACCCCCACCGACACGATGCGCCGCCTTTTCAACAAGCTCATGGAGGACACGTGGGACGACATCCGCGACTTCCTCGCGCTGCACTACAAATTCAACACGCTGCTCGATACTCCATTCTGGCGCGCAGCGCAGAACGATACCGATCTCGGCGGCCTGCCTCCATTGCTCGAATTTTACGAGGAAAACGGCCCCACGGGTTTCTCACGCTACATGCTCCGTGACCACGACAACAATTTCGGCATCGAAGGCTACCTCGTGCACCTCGTAGGCAACAAGGTGCCTTTCAAAAAGCACCACCAGGTCAGCGCCGATGAACTCGCGAAATGGAACGCCCACCGCTCACGATTCGTCGCAACGGCCAAAAATGGCATCGATGTAAAAGAAGCCCTCGCCTACATCCGCCACCCCGCCTGGCGGTGGAACGCCGAGGCGCAGTAAGATTTTGCGTTTATCCAAAGTCCGAAGTCTGGGCATCCGAATCATGGCGGCGCGTCGCGTCTAACCTCCCCTAATCGCTGTCATCTTGAGGGAGCTTTCAGCGACTGAAAGATCCCGTGGAATTCAAAAGCATTGGGATCGCACACACCTTTCCCACCCGGTGTTTTCTCTTGCCGAGCGCAGTGCCATGGGCGAAACGTCCCGGCTCTTTTCCAATGGATAAGATATTGCCGCTCCTGCGCCACGATGCGCGTGCTTCCATAGCCGACCTCGCAAAGACTGCCAATCTGAGCGAGGCCGAGGTGATTGCGCGCATCCAGCAGCTGGAAAGCGACGGGGTGATTCTCGGTTACCAGGCGATTGTCGATCCGCAGAAAGTCGCCCGCGAGCGGGTGACGGCGATCATCGAGGTGAAGATTACGCCCGAGCGCGAGGGTGGCTTCGACAAAATGGCGGAGCGCATCGCGCGATTCCCCGAGGTGCAGAGCTGCTACCTCATGAGCGGCGGCTACGATTTGCTGGTGATGGTCGAGGGCCGCACACTCCACGAGGTTGCTGGCTTCGTGTCCGAAAAACTCAGCACCATCAAGGGCGTGATTTCCACCGCGACGCATTTCCGGCTGAAGGCGTACAAGGAGAATGGCGTGGAATTAAAACGGGAAGCGGGCCCGGAGCGGCTCGCAGTGGCACCCTGATGCACAACGTCCAACATCCAACGTCCAACACCCAACGCCCAATGGTCCGTACCATTGTGCGTCGGTCACTCCATTGGACGTTAGGCATTGAGCGTTGGACGTTGGACGTTGGCGAGCATAAGCGAGCTGCGGCTGCCCGCTGCCGCGCCGGGGTTTGATTTCTTCCAAGTCGGAGACCGGGAACCGAGCGCGGCAAAAGCACCCCCACACCGCTCCGCGCTACGACACATCCAAAACAGACTCCTACTTTTTATGAATTCACACATTGCGAACCACGTCCGGGAAATTCCGCGCAGCGGCATCCGCGACTTCTTTGAGATCGTCCAGACCATGCAGGACGTCATCTCGCTCGGAATCGGCGAACCCGATTTTCACACGCCCTGGCGCATCCGCGAGGCGGCCATCTACAGCCTCGAGCGCGGCCACACCGGCTACACCAGCAACCTGGGCCTGCCGCGCCTGCGGGAGAATATCGCCCGCTACGTGCAAAAGCACTTCAAGGTCGCCTACGACCCGGCCACGGAAATCATCGTCACCGTCGGCGTCTCCGAGGCGATCGACCTCGCGCTCCGCGCCATGCTGAATCCCGGCGACGAGGTGCTCTACCACGAGCCCTGCTACGTGAGCTACAGCCCCTCCGTGGTGCTCGCACACGGCGTGCCCGTGGCGGTGCCCACCTTCGCGGCGGATAACTTCCGCCTCACCGCCGCCGAGCTGGAAAAAAAGATTACGCCCCGCAGCAAGATCCTGATGATGAATTTCCCCTGCAATCCCACGGGGGCCACGCAGACGCAGGAGGAACTCGAGGCCATCGCGAAACTCGCCATCAAGCACAACCTCGTGATCCTCACAGACGAGATTTACAGCGAGCTCACCTACGACGGCGCGAAGCACACGAGCATCGCCAGCCTGCCCGGTATGCGCGAGCGCTGCGTCTTTTTGCACGGCTTCTCAAAAGCCTTCGCGATGACAGGCTTCCGCATCGGCTACGCCTGCGCGCCCGCTGCCATCACCGAGGCGATGATGAAGATTCACCAATACGCCATCCTCTGCGCCAACACCATGGCGCAGGACGCGGCAATCGAGGCGCTCGAGAGCGGTGAAAACGACGTTATCGCCATGCGCAAGCAATACGAGGCGCGGCGGAATTACATCGTGAGCAGCCTGAACGACATGGGCCTCCCCTGCTTCCAGCCCCTTGGCGCGTTCTACGTCTTCCCCGACGTGCGCTCCACCGGTCTTAGTAGCAAGGAATTTTCCATGCGCTTGCTGCAAGAAAAGAAAGTCGCGTGCGTACCCGGCACGGCCTTCGGCCCCAGCGGCGACGGCCACGTGCGCTGCAGCTACGCCACCTCGCTGGAAAAAATCAAAATCGCGATGGAGCGGATCGCGGAGTTTCTCGGGGAGCTAAAGAAGTAGCTTCCTAAGTTTGGCACCTGCGGTGGAACACTTGAGTGTTCCACCGCAAGTGTGCTATTCTTCTCCCTATGAGCACGCTTGCCGAGATCGAAGCCGCCATTATGGGCCTCCCGCCCCAGGATAAACTGCAACTGGTGACTTGGCTGGATGAACACAGTGAGGAACTCACTCCCCTGTCGGAGTCTCAGCGCACCGAATTGCGCCGACGCTCGCAGGAACTCATCGACCATCCTGAAATAGCCCAGCCTTTTGAGCCTGGGTTCTTTGACAGCCTCCGCCAAAAAGTTGCCGATGTTCGTATTGGTAAAGCATCCGCTGGTTGATTGCGATTTTGAAGAGGCGGCGCTTGGATACGCGCTCCGTGATTCTGAGTCATTTTCGGTCCGAGGAACAATTGAAGGTGCATTGGAGCCCCTCCCCTTTCTCGCTGTCATCCCGAGGGAGCTTCTAGCGACAGAGGGACCCCGTGGAATTCACTACTAACCCCTTACCTCTGTCGTCGTTCAGATTTCTCTCCCAACCGGAAATGACTTTCGGCAACCGTTGTAATCTCCCGTGACAGCATCCCCCCGATAGGGAGACGCTGAATAAAGCGGGAAGCCCTGTAAAATAGCGGGACGACGTGCGAAGGAGGTGCTAGAAACGAGAATGGAACGGCAACGGAGCTTCTCA
>JAYUWZ010000698.1:0-3352 GCA_043753265.1 Verrucomicrobiaceae bacterium | reverse complement strand
TCTTCTACTCACACTCAAAGTCGCTGTCAGCAACCCCCGCTCATTTGCGGGAGGGAAGTGATAACAGCACGCCCATTTGGATCAATAGCTTTCTGCATCTTTCTTACACCATCACCCGGAATCCTTGTACCAGTCAGGGTTTGCGAGTTGAAGAATTTTTGGGGCGTTCGCGGAACTCCCGCTCGTTTTGCGAGCGCTTCGGGGCGGGTTCGCCGCCTTTTTGGGGTGTTTTCCAGAGTTAGAGGGCGGTTTTCGATCTGCCTCGCTTTTCGACAGTTCTTTCGAAACCCAAGGCGACCAGTGAAATGGGGGTGGTTGAGGGAATTCAGGGCTGAGATGGCACAGCCAGTGAAGTGAGGCCCCTCGATTGCTGCTCGCCTCCGCTCGCACCCTTCGGGCTGCCTGCGGCAGGCTATCTCGCTCCGCTCGGTTCGTTCCTCGCTCGGGGTGACGCTTTAAAGTGGGGCGCTACGCCGTCTGATTCGTCTCTTGCTTCCCAATGACAAAGGGGCTCCTGCCACCCGCCGCCTGCGGCCCCCCGCCAGAGCGGGTGCTAGCTCCCGCACTCCAGATTTGCGCCCTGCGGCATTGGCCGGCTTCATATAAGCTCCGGCACATGAACGTTTAGCGCGCGAGTGGTCTCGGATTCAGTATGTGCACTGCGTTACTCCTGCACGTCGTCTGGGGTCCACATCTGGCGGTCGGCGCCTGCGCTGCGGATTTCCATGCGGTCTTTTGCGAGGGCGTGGAAGAAGTAGGGGGTTCCCCATGGGTCGCAGAGTTCTCCCTTTGCGTTGATCTGGCTCCCTTCTGGGACGGGGAATTTCACCTGTTTGACGTTGTCTCCCAAGATGGCGCGGGTGATTTCCTCGTTGTTGCCAACAGGGTTGCCGCCCAGCCGGAGGCGGTAATCACGCACGGTGAAGGTGACCTGGCTTATCACAGATTGCGTCTCCTCGCGGCTCGCCGGGATGGGTGGCGGTGGGGGGGGAGGTGGTGGGCCATCGGGATCATGCACTGGGGGGAGAGTGCGGGGGGTGATGGCGGGGCCTGGATCTGCTGCCCGGAGCGCAGGGGCTATAGAGGCTACGGGGGCAGCAGGGGTCGCGGGTGAAATTGGTGGCTGGGTGGGCTCTTTTGGAGCTGCGGCGGAATTGTTTGGCTCGAGATGCGGAGCTGTGGATGTCACTGGCGCAGCGGGTTTAGCGGTACGCGCGGGGTCGGCAGGTTGCGATGGAGGGGGCTCTGGAGGCGGAGAGCCCAGCTTGAAGACGAGGAGGAGGCCGATCGCACTGAGGGCGATGGAGATTCCAAATAATGCACCCGAGGCTTTTTTCTCCATGGGTTACATTCTCGCGGTAATTGAAGCCCCTTCAGTGCATGAGGTTTTAAGAGCGATTGGTAACAGCGGTTTCCGGAGGATGGGCGAATGCAACCCACTTCGGGGTTGATAGCCGCGCCGCGAACCCAGGGTAGCTCGTCCCTCGCAACCCTGGGCTGACTTATGAAATCCCTTCGGGATTAGCCCCCATACGGAAACGATTTTTGGCAGTCGTCCTAAAAGAATACCTGGGGCGACGCTCGTTCCTCGCTTGCCCCAGGCTGGGATGAATCCGGGCCTTTGGCCCTCACCTTGCCGCTCTGCTGATCTATTCAGCGCATCCATTGGTCACAGCATGAAGCCGAGATTGGGGTTTGAGAAGCGTCCGAGATTTGGGAAGACGGTGGGTATATCGGTGTCGCTGAGGCCGAACCATTTTGCGAGGGTGGCGCTGTATTCGTCGACGCTGGTGGTGGGAATCCAGCGCCCTGTGCTGGTGTCGTTGGGGCCGCCGACGAGGAGCTCGGGGAAGCTGCCGTAGGTGCGCTGGCCGCGCACGCCACCACCGAAGATGACGTGGTGCGAGCCCCAGCCGTGGTCGCTGCCCTGGCCATTGGTGGGGAAGGTGCGCCCGAAGTCGCTGGCGGTGAACCCGGCGACTCCGTTGATGAGAGATGGGTCGGGGTTGCCCGGCAATCCGGCAAGCTGCTGGATGGCGCGTTGAAACGAGAAAATGCCCTCGCTGAGCTCGTTCATCAGGTTCGCGTGGGAGCCGACGAGTGTGGTGGCGCCGACCTGAGAGGTATGGGTGTCGTAGCCGCCGACGTTGACGAAGAAGATCTGGCGTTTCATGCCCAGTGTGTTTCGCGCAGCGATGAGGCGGGCGACCATCTTGAGCTGGTTGCCCAGGCCGTTGGCGAGGAATGGGGTGGTCCACGACCAGGGAGGCGCGGTGCCAGTGTCGCGGGTACCGGCGATGGCCGCATTGAGCGTGTCGCCCAGCACGATGGCGCGCTCCATCACATCGCCATAGGCACGATCCTGGAGGTTCGATTGGTTGAGTTTCGAAATATTGAGCATCGTCGCCTTGCGATTGCCCGTGAGCGCGGTCGTCCCATCGCCCAGCACCTCCGCGCCACCGGTCGAGACGAAGTACGGCTTGAGCTTATTTACGTTCGTCGCCTGGTCGGCGCCAGGGAGCGTGATTCCAAAGGTATCCGCCGACTCGAAGGTATTGGTGCCGGCGATACTCGTGCAGAGCGAGATGGCCATGTTGTTTCGCTGGCTGGAGGTCATGTCCAGGAACAGCTCGCGGGCCATGCGGCCGCCCCACCCAGTATCGGCGGGCTTGTCGGGCAGCGAGGTCTGCCAGTGTGTGACCTGATCGCTGTGGCTGAAAAGCTGCGGTGGCAGCGCGACGGAGCGGCTGCGATATTGCGCGCGCGTGGTGGGGAAAAGCAGTGGGCCCGCGTTGAAGATGGTGGCCAGCTTCCCTTCATTGAAAAGCTGGGCGAGTTTCCCCGCGCTGGGGTGAAACCCGAAGGTGCGACCATCACTATTTATCGAATTCATCGAGTGGAGATTCCCCACCGGGATGGCGAGGTTGCCGCGCGCGGCAAAGTAGTTTGCATACTCCGGGGCGCTGGTGGGCACGATGAAGTTGTTGCAGTCGTTGCCCCCGCTCATGAAGACGCACACGAGCGCCTTGTAGTCATTGAATCCGGTCGCCTGCGCGAGGGCGGAATTGATGAAGCGGAAGTCGCGCAGCGTATTCGTCACGGCCACGGTGCCCACCGCCGCGCATGCTGCCTGCCGGATGAAATCGCGCCGGGATTTCATCAGGATTTCCCGGTCGTCGTCTTTGGAGCGTGTCGGTCGCATAGGAATTATTTCTGGATGGTGAATTCGGGGGAGGTGACGATGAGATGAATGATGGCGCGAACCCGGTCGCGGCGCTCCCTCAGGCGGGCCACCGTTGCCGTGGCATAGGGGGCCGTGCTGTTGGCATTGGTGATATCGTAGGCGATGTTC
>JAYUWZ010000697.1:0-3354 GCA_043753265.1 Verrucomicrobiaceae bacterium | reverse complement strand
ACTCCAGAGAAAGGCAATCGCCGCACTTTTATCAAGCGCTCGGCGGCATTAGCGATATCCATAACGCTTGTGGATTTGATTCACTCTCCAGTGCAGGCATCCGAAACGATCACTGTTGCAGATCCGACGTGTAACGCGATGGATCCCGATTTGACGTGCGGCAACAAAGTATTGGAGGGAATCAACGTCTCCTCACTCACGGATAGTGACTCAGCCTGCAATACAAAGAACGGCGGGGTTCTGGATTCCGACGGGAACTGCGGCAAAGACAAAGGAGACAACAAGTCGGACGAAGACGAGGCGTGCAAGAACAATTCAGACGGCAGCGCGCTGCACGATCCGGACGGCTCCTGCAGTCTGCAAACCAATATCAACTCATCGGCACAGGATAATGACGGCTCGTGTGGATGGACCATTGCCGTAACTAACAACAACCACACTTTCGACACCGATGAAACGTGTGCGTACAGCGCGCCCGGCACTCCTGAAAAAGAGGAGGCTGATGAGCGGTGCAACATGGGCCTCCCGGGCCGCACAGGAAATGACATAGACGAGAACTGCAAAAATACGACGGAAAAGGATGAGTTCTGTCAGGCGCAATCCACGGGTCATTATGACCAGGACGAATATTGCGGACTAGGCACCCCTCCAGATCAAGACCAGGCATGCAACAAGGGCACCCCGGCTCAGGACAAGGACGATGTGAGTTCTTATACGGCGTAAAACGGAGCTCCAAAACAACCCAAATTATTATGTCCGAATCAATTGCATTACCTGCGGTGGACTACCGTTCGTTTCATGTGTTTACCGAGAGCGGAAAATACATTCTTCTGGATCGAGCCACTGGCGCGATAGCGGAAATTGAAAAGCCTCTTTTTCACTTTATGCAAGGGCTTGAACGCGGCCTCACCTATGCAGAGGCTCATCAAAGCTGTGGGGAGGTGTTTGAGGATGTGGAAATCGGCCAACTGACTTCCCTGCTGGAAGATCTGCAACGCCACGGTTTCTTCCATTACACGCCCGTGGATCACGCGCAGCAGGAGTCCTTCATTCAAGGGTTAATGAAGCATAAATCTCGAAGGCTTCAATTGTTGATGGCTCAAAGTTGCAACCTTGGGTGCCGGTATTGCTACGCGTGGAGGAACGGCTCGAACCAAAAGGGGGTTTTGATGGAGTGGGATGTCGCGAAGCAGTCCGTGGACTTTCTTGTGAAACGCTCAGGGAACCGGCGGTCGGTGCAGGTTACATTCTTTGGAGGAGAACCCCTGCTGAACTACGAAATGATTAAGAAAGTAGTGGCGTACTGTGAGGAGATTGGTCCAAAGGCCAAAAAAGAATTCACGTATGAGCTGATTACCAATGCCACACTGCTCGATGAAGAAACTGTGGAGTTCGTCGCGAAGCATCGATTTCTGATGATGATCAGCATCGACGGCTGGAAGGAGATGCACAATTACAACCGTCCCTCGATGAAAAAGGGTGAAGACGAGTATGACACTATCCTGAAGAATGCACTCCATGCGAACCGGGTATTTCAGGAACGAGGCCTGCCGGAAATCAAGGTGCGGGCAAATCTCACAGGTAAGTTTCATGATTCCAAAGCAGTAAAGGAATATTTGCATGGCCTTGGATTTCGCAAAATCGGCGTATCGGTAATCGAACCCCTGGCCCACGCAGACCCCTCCCCCAGTGCGCTAACCGAGGAGCAGCTTGATGCGTATATCGCGCGCGAAAAGGAGAATAATATTAAGGCGGTGGAACGGCTGGAACGAAACGAGCCACTTGAGATACTTGAGTTACAAAGACTGAGAGAGATGTGCGAGCCGCTTCAGCCCCGCCATATGAAAGGGATCACTTGCGGGGTGAACCGGAACACGGCAGTGGTGGATACCAGTGGAAACATCTACCCGTGCCACCGGTATGAGGGGATGGCAAATTACATCGTCGGGAACGTGTTTACTGGAATGGATCGTGAAAAGACCCTGGGCTATTACCGCAAGGTGAATGGGAACGCGACCTCGCGCTGCCACAGTTGCTGGCTGCGGGACTACTGCGCGGGCGGTTGTGCATGGCTCTTATCCGCAAAGAACGGCACCATCGTCGACCCCACCGAGCGCGAGTGTGACAGAAGAAGAGGCGGCATGGAGCGGCTGCTCTATTTAAGGACGCGGCTGAGAGATGCGCGCCCCGCGTGGTTTCAGCAAAATCAGAATCGCGATTTGTCCGACTGGCAATGGGAGGACGAGAACAAGGAGCCTTCCCAGTGCGGAAGCTGCAATGACTGCGGGGAAGGCTGCAAGTAAGAGGCGGCACCCTGATGGCTTGGACCGATATTCTGCCAGTATTGACGGATGAGATGGTGGCGCAGGCTGATGAAGAGATGCCTGATGCAGACCTCATTGAGTATGAGGAGCATTTTGGCGTAAAGCAGATCTTCGGTGCTAGGCCTGGTACCGGGCATACATTGAGCGTGAGCCTCTTTTTCAAGAGCACCAACAGTGAAGACGGAATCGCGGCGCCATTGAGTGAGGAAACGCTGCGCAACCCGGCTCTGTACGGAATCAAATGCCGCTATGAACCCTGGGAGCATTATATTGAGCCCTTGCTGCAGTATGCACCCGTGATTTCCAAGAAGTGGCCGGGAGTGAAAATCCGGGTATATCTCGCAAGCGACCTTGAGTTTCTGATCCCACAGTTGGTGGAACACTGCGAGGTGTGCCTGATGCGGAGTTCCTCACTGCACAGTGCCCCTGGGATGCTTTGGAGGTTCCTAGCCATTGAGGAGAGTGAAAATACCACAGTGCTGGATGCGGATTTACTCTCGCTGGCAGATGCCCGCCTGCATGCCACAGCGCAGCTTCGGTCGATGGGACTCGGTGGGTGGAGGGTTCCTGTAGCACAAGACTTTCACCGCAAAGTCGGATTCTATTACCGGCCCATCGCGGGATACGCGTCGGGATACGCGCTGAGACTACCCATGCGAAAGCTGCTAACTGCATTTTGCTGGCATGCCAGGCGGGGGACTCTTCCATGTTACGCGTTGCACCCACTGAACGGCCAAAAATTGCCCATGTTTGGAACGATATGGCCCGACTACGGCTTCGACGAATTTTTCCTCCTTGCAGCAGTTTACCCAAGGCTGGTTCAGGAAGGGGTGCTCACGGTGATTCCATCGCTGCCGAAGCCCCCGCGGTCATTCATGCTTCCGATCGATGTGGAATATTCGACCTGGGCAAATCCAAAGAGTTCAGTGGATATCCACTCGTATCTTCAACTATCGGCACATCCCAAAAGAGCCAGGCTGCAGACGAATCCGCCCGATATGCCCGCAGAGCAAATCTGCGAGACAGGAGC
>JAYUWZ010000696.1:0-3358 GCA_043753265.1 Verrucomicrobiaceae bacterium | reverse complement strand
AATGCAAACGGCATCGCCAACACCGGCGCGAATGAAGCGGATCATTTCATCCAAATGGCGGGGCCCTGGATGCGTCCCGGATATCTCCTGCCGAGATATCATTTGAGCGCGGGCATTCTCGTGCGTTCGGCGGATGAAATGGCGCAATTCGCCATCGATTTTTCGGACCGGCTTCATGCCGTGATGGGCATTCGCCCGATTGTCCTTCTCGATGGCACCTACGCCGACGATTTACAAGGCGCCTCCCAGGTGCTCCGGGCGGAGGTCGTGACGAAGAATCTCCTGGCGAGCGAACGCCGGCCCAATGAGGCCAACCCGAATGCGATTCCCATTTTGACCAGTCACCCGAAGGATACTTCGTCATTCATTTATGGGCCATGGGATAATTTTGGGATCACCCACCCGTGGAGATTCTGGCAGTACACCATTGTGGGCCAGCTCAACGCCGTCTCGGGCAACATCACTTTGAATGTGGCGCAGGGCGGAATGGATTTTTTGAAAGACCACCTCGTGCCCGCGCTCTGGATGACGGACAGCAGCGGCGCATGGACCACGCTCACGAATTGGAACAGCGGGCTGACGCCCATCGCACCCGTCCCAGGCCCGGGCCAGGTGCCCCCCGTGGGGCTCGTGACCCTGCCGGTGGCGCGGTTGCCCGCCAGTGACGACACCGTCGTTCTCGACCGGCCCAATGCGGAGGTCACCGTCACGCTGGCTTCCGGCACGCATACCATTCGGAAACTCACCGTGCGCGAGGCATTGAATATCACCGGTGGTTCGCTCGCCCTGGGCTACACTCCCTCTCCGGAATCCACCCCTTTCGCGGGGCAGTTCTCGGCTCCGGTCACCCTCAGCGGCACGGGCAACCTGGACGCGCACATGCTGCAGGTGGACGCCGCCCAGACCTTCACGATCACCGGCGGCACGCTGTCCGTCCAGACGCTCAGCCTCATGCCCGATGCTGCCAGCCCGGCAAAACTCCTCGTGGCTGGCGACGCGACCTTCAGCGGACGCGGTGGGAACACCTCGACCATTGCCAACGGAACGGGCACCGGCAGCAGCGGCTTCGTGGATCTGGGCGGCGCGGCGCGAACTTGGAATGTGAACAATGTGGATGCGGTGATCGACCTCGCCGTCAATGTTCCCATTACGAATGGCGGGCTCATCAAAACGAATGGCGGCACCCTCGCCTTGAACGCTGCCAATACCTACACCGGAAGCACCACGGTGGAGACCGGCCGCCTCGAGCTGGGCGGCAGCCTGAGTGGCGCTCTGTCCGTGATCGGCGGGTTGCTCGCGCTTGGCGACTCGACCGGCGTTCGCACGGTGAACGGGAGTCTCGACCTCGGCGAGGGCGCCTCCTTCCGCGTGCGCGTGAATGGTGCCACCCCCGGATCGGGATACGATCAACTCCGCCTCACCTCCCTCGCGAGCGCGGTCACGGTCGGCGGTAAGCTGCAGCTGGCCGCCGCCGCGGGCCTTCCCGCAGGATCCACCTTTACCATCATCGACAACACCGGGAATGACTCTCCCGTGACGGGCACTTTTTTAGACCTCCCCGACCACTTCGAATTTTACAACGCCAATCAATGGTGGCGCATCAACTATTCCGGCGGCACCGGGAACGACGTCGTGCTCACACGCATCACGCCGACTCCGTGGCATGCCTGGCGGCTCGCAAATTTCCCGGCCGTGAACGATCCCGCGATCGCAGGGGAATTCGCGGACCCAGAACTCGACGGGATCGTGAACCATTTCGAATACGCCTTCGCCGGGGATCCGACGGCCAACGAGCAGACTCCGCTTCCGCGTGCCATCCGCGCCGGCGGGCGATTGGCGATTGTTTTTACCAGGGTCGAAGCCCACACAGACCTGGTCATCAAAGTGCAAGGCGCCGACAATCTCGCTGGTCCCTGGAAAGATCTCGCGACCAGTGTGAATGGCGGGGTGACGGCTCCAGCGACCAATGGAGTGACCGTCAATGAAACCGGCAACGGCTCCACGCGCGAAGTGGAAGTCCGCGATGTGTACCTGACCAACGATCCCCTCCACCCGGTGCGTTATATGCGGGTTGACGTGGTAAGGCAGTGACGCGGATGTGTCGGCCCGACGAGCGACCGCGAAAGCCACCTCTTTTCGCTCTTCAGGACGTAAACCGTAAACATGGGGAGTCTACTTTTTGAGAATGGTCGGGCTGGGGGGATTTGAACCCCCGGCCTCTTCGTCCCGAACGAAGCGCTCTACCAAGCTGAGCCACAGCCCGACATTTACTCTCGAACGGGTGAGCAAAGCAGGGTCGCGCGGGGTGGTCAATAGAAAGCTCACGGTTGCCCAGGAAAAACATGGTTCGTCGTAAAAGCCCTCCGGCCTGCGAGACGGCACTGCGGCAACTACCGATACCCGTCGGTATAAACCCGGGAGGAGTATGCCCAGTCGTCCTGTAGGGGTGGGACTCTAAAAATGCTTTAATAATAATATGACTAAACTCCGACTTCGGTGCTGGATAACGAAACTGCTCCGAGGCCTCCGACCCTCTTGCTCCCCGGTCCTCCTTGTCGTTGGACTTGTGCTTGCTGCGGTCCTCGGGTTTCCGAACTTCGCACAGGCGGCCAACCCGGCGCCCGTCGATCTCGGAACGGCTGCCAGTTTCAGAGCCCTGGCAGGAGCGGCTATTTCCGGCACCGGCAATGCTGAAGGCGATGTGGGTTCGGGGAGCGGCGCGATCGCTCCGGCTATCACCTCGACGGGAACCATCTACTCCACGGGAGATGCTGTGGTCATGACGGCTTTGGACGATTTTGGCACGGCGTACAATGAGGGGAAGAATCGAGCCTATACGGTCCTATTGTCCGCAGCGGCTTTTGAGTTGGGCGGGAAAACTTTGACGCCCGGAGTTTATAAAATCGGTGCTGCGGCGACGCTGGCCTCTCCGCTCACTCTGAATGCCCAGGGAAACCCTGATTCGGTTTTCATTATACAGGTATCAGCAGCCTTTGGCGCAACCGCGGCGGTGGGGAATGTGGTTTTGGCGAACGGTGCTCGCAGTGAGAATGTTTTCTGGATCGTCGAAGGCGCTGTTTCCATGGGGGCAGGCACGCACATGGAGGGAACCATCCTCGGCGGCGCGGCCATCGCCTTTGGTGCTGGCACAACTATCAACGGTCGAGTGATGGCGGGTGTGCCTGCCGGGACGATCGCCCTGGCCGCCACCGCGATAGCAGCGCCTCCTCTTCCGCCAGCTCCCTTGGGCGACCGGGTCTGGCTCGACGCGAACGGCGACGGCATTCAAGATGCGGGTGAAACCAGCGGGATGGCTGGCGTGCCGGTTGCCCTGCTGGAGATTGTTTCCGACGGTTTG